>DATGQJ010000181.1:0-3653 GCA_035304265.1 Oceanobacillus sp. | reverse complement strand
TGGTCGCGCCTTATGCCTATCGCCCGATTCCGCCGCTGCTGGCAGGGTTCATCAGTAATTTCGCCGGACGCTCGGTGGTCGCGGGTTTTCGGGTTGTCACTTACGTTGGTTTGATCAACCAGTTGGTGCTGGTGTTCGCGCTGGCGCGGCAGTTCACGCGCCAGCAGTGGGTCGCGTGGATGGTGATGGTGGTGATCGGGCTTTCCACCTATCACGTCAAATTCCTGCTGTTCGATATTTACCGCCCGGACAGCCTCGCCTATTCGCTAATTTTAGTAGGGATGCTGGCGTTCATCAGAAGAAACATCACCACCCACGCTGTGGAGAGCAAGAAAAAAGAAGAGGTTTTCTACGATCTGATCATTCTCGCTGTCGCCGTGTTCGGGATGTTGGTGCGGGAGTTCTGCGCAATTCCGGCGGCGCTGCTGGCGTTCCGTCTGCTGCGTGATTTCCGACAAACCCGCCGCGTGTGGTTGCTGATAGAGGCGGTGATTGTGGTCGGCGTGGTGGCTGCGGCTTACTGGCTGCCGCGCCAGATCATTCAAGTTGGGCGCTCCGATTTGTTGCTGGATGTGGATGAGGGCGGCTTTTTCGGCATTGTCACCAACCTCACCCACAACTCGAACATCATCCTTGGCGTGCTGATTTATCTGCTGCCGCTGATCGCCCTGCTCACGCCGCAACGAGCGGAGCGGCTGTGGGCACGGCTGGACGGACTTCGCGTCGATCTGGGGTTGTATGCGCTGATTGTCGTCGCGCTCACGATGATCGGCGGGACGGACATTGCCCGCTTCGTCGTCTATCTGTTCGTGCCCCTGATCATCACGCTGACGATTGTGCTGGACGAAGGCGTACATTGGTTAGAGATGGTCTACATGCTGGCAGCGACGGCGATCTACAATCGGATTATCGCGCCTGTGCCGCAGGAGAACCTTGAGGCGTATCTCGACTTCTACATCGTGTGGGACAATCGAATCAGCGGGACGACACTTTTGCGCGGGGTGGAACTGGCGGCGTGGTTTGCGGGAATGTGGGCGCTGAGATGGGGATTATTGAGCCGGAAGGAAGGCATCAGCAATGTTGATTGAATCGTATCGCTCCGATCACCTACCGGGAGTGCAGAGTCTGATCAATCATCACATCGGGGCGGTTTATCCCGGTTGGGCGCTGCCAGCCGCCTACATCGAGCAGCATTTACAGCGTAATCCCCATCAACCAGTCATTGATTCCTGGGTTGCCGAGCGCAAAACACTGATAGCCGTCAAACGGCAGCGCGTGGTGGCTGCGGCTCACCTACTGCACTACGACACGGATGAAGATGTTGGGAAGGATTATCGCGGCGCGGGTGACATTGCGTGGCTGCTGGCATGGGAAGAGAACATGGACGAAGCGGCGGCACTGCTCGACGCGGCACACGAGCAGATGGCAGCATGGCACGCGACGCATATCTACGCATGGGACAGCCACATACCCGTATCGCTGGTGATGGGCATCCCCGACGTATGGACGCATTTGATTACCTTGTTCAACAAGGCAGGATACCAGCCGATGCTCGGACGTGACGAGATATTGTATGGTGGTTGGCTGCGGGATACCGAAGTCCCCCCTTCCCCGCCGATTGAGGGTTTGACGCTCAAGCGCCGCATCGGGCATGTGTGGGGTGTCCTGTTTACCGCTTGCCTTGAAGAGAAGGAAGTTGGCTTCTGCGAAGTCGTCGCCGATCTGAGCGAAGGCGGGGCAGTACCGTCCTTGAGTGGTTGGGCGGAACTGGGCAACCTCTACATTGAAGAAGGATGGCGGGGACGAGGAATCGGTACGTGGTTGCTGCAACACGCCATTGACTGGCTACGCATGGCAGGCTGTGACCGTATTGTGCTGTCATGCGCGGCAGATGATGAAGCGGCGGGCGCAGGACGTTTATACCGCCGCTTCGGATGGGACGTTTTCAGCCGCTTGCAGGATGGCTGGGAGTTGAAGCAACGTAATGGTATCTAGTATCAGCGCTACGACAATTATGGCGAATCGCGCGGCGCTTCTGAGACCATAACTCCTCTTGTTGACGGATGACATCGCGCTCATGCCGCATGGTACAACATCAGGTCTGTTGTTTTGCACCCGCTATAATGAAGGTGATACGTTACCTGCTACGCACAACAGAATGATCCTATGCCTAAAATTCTTGCCGAACTACTCGCTGCTCTGCCACAGCCCTATCACCTGACAGGCGATCCCAACACGCTCATCACCGCTCCGGTAGTGGAGTCGGATGTTGAGGTGCAATCCGGCGGCGTGTTCGTCGCGCGAAAAGGACAGATCGTGGATGGACACGAATTCATCCCACGCGCCATCGAGCGAGGCGCGGCGGCGATTGTGGGTGAACGTCCGATAGATAATCTGCCTGTGCCTTACGTACAGGTCGAAAATCCGCAGGAAGCGACAGGCTATCTGGCGGCGGCATACCACGATTTCCCTTCGCGCAAGCTGGTCGTCATCGGCGTGACCGGCACAGACGGCAAGACCACCACAAGCACCTTGATTCACAGCATCTTGCAAGTTGCAACGGGTGGTAAAGCCGGAATGATCAGCACTATCGCCGCGCACGTGGGCGATAAAACCGTCGAAACCGGACTCCACGTGACCACGCCGGGAGCGCCACAAGTCCAGTCATTACTGGCGCAGATGGTGGCAAATGGGCTGACTCACGCGGTCATCGAAATGACGAGCATTGGACTGGCGCAGGGGCGTGTCAACGGCGTAGACATCGACGTGGCGGTGCTGACCAACGTCACTCACGAACATCTCAACGATCACGGCTCATTCGAGGCGTACCGCGCCGCCAAGGGGCGCATGTTCGAGATGTTGGGGACATCGGATCGGAAAGACGGACAAATCAAGATCGCGGTGATAAATGGCGATGACCCGAACGCGGATTACTTCGTCAACATCGTCAATAATGCGCCACCTGATATAGCATTTCCAACCGTATATGTTCTCTACGGCATGAGTGAAGCAATACCCCATCGTCCTATCAACGTGCGTTATGAGCCGAGCGGGACATACCTGACGATGGTGAATTGGGCGATTGATACAATTCCCGGCGATGATTATTGGAAGTACCGGGAGTATCAAACGGAGTTTCTTTCTCCGCTTATTGGTCAATTCAATGTAATGAATATGCTCGCCGCTATCAAAGTGGCGCAACAGCTTTTTGGGGATTTCGCCGTAACTTATATACGTGAAGGTCTAGAAGCCGTCAAATCCATTCCCGGACGGCTTGAACGCATTGACGAAGGGCAGGATTTTCTCGCCATCGTGGATTTCGCGCATACCCCAAACGCCCTCAAGAATGTATTGGAAACCTGTCGCAAGATGGTTGGTGATGGTGGACGCTTGATCGTCACCTTTGGTAGCGCCGGGCTGCGTGACCGCGAGAAGCGGCGCATGATGGCGGAAACGGCGATCCAACTGGCGGATTTCAGCATCTTCACCGCCGAAGACCCACGCACCGAATCGCTGGACGAGATTTTGCAGACCATGGCGGACGCGGCGGTGGCAGTCGGTGGCGTCGAAGGCAAAGACTTTATCCGTGTGCCGGATCGCGGTGAGGCGATTTATCAAGCGTGTCAGATGGCGAAAAAAGGCGACGTGGTGAT
>DATGQJ010000180.1:0-5136 GCA_035304265.1 Oceanobacillus sp. | reverse complement strand
GGTAGGGGCAGACCTGCGTGTCTGCCCTGCGCGTATCTGAAAATTCAGGTTTTCTTTCGTGTGAATTTTCAGATACGCTCTAGAGCGTGTTATGTACTTTGATGTCGAGATTGCCCCTCACCCTGCTTGCGTCGCTTCGCTCAGGCAAGCCGTCCCTCTCCCACGTAAACGGGGAGAGGGACAAAGCGCGGGTGATCGCTCCCCTTCCCCCAGCGAAGCTGGGACGCCCGCATTGCGTGGGAGAAGGGGCCGGGGGATGAGGGGGCAAGTGCATAACACGCTCTAGCAATCACGGTGCAGTTGCGTGTCCCTACATTACTAGGTGTAACTCTCTGTAGGCTAATCCCGCTTGCCCGTCTCTTCCAGTGCCTTGCCGTTTTGCTTGGCGTGCTGTTCTTCATACCGACGCAGGTGTTCCTGAAGTTCGGCGCGTGCCAGTTCCACCGTTTCATCTTTCTCGATCAGCAGTTCCTTGGGCACGGCAATGCGCCGTTCGGTCAGGTAATCCACCAGCGCGTCGCTCAGGGTGCGCGAGGCAGCCTCATCGCCGACCTGTTCACGGACTTCGCGCAGATGGTCGATCATCCACAGATAAAGGTCGCCTTCGGTGCGCCCCGGCAGATATTTGAGCACTTCATATTTGCGGATCAGCGTGACCGCCGGACGGTAGACGTTATCGTACCAGTCGGCGGCTGCCTGTTGCAGGGTGACCTCTTCTCCGCCGTTGCCGGAATTCATCACCGCCATGTGCAGATAGATGTGACCCAGCAGATCGTTGTAGCGTGATGGCTCCGACAATACGATAGGCTGGTGATGCGGGCGCATGTAGCCGAGCCGCGTCACTTCAAGGAAGGCGGCATAAGCCTCTGCCGATTCCAGTTCCTCTTCGGTCATGCCGGGGTGCAGCGGAATTGACGTGGGCAATTCGGTCACGTGTGCCTGAATCGTCTTCGCGCCCAACTGACGCGCCACCGACACCCGGTGGTTGCCGTCGCGCACGAAATACACGTCGCCAACTTTGTACAGTTCAATTGGCGGTAGCCCGATCATGCCCGTCGCCTGCGCATACACCCGGCTCCAGCGTTCCTGCATGGTGTTGCGCTTGGGCAGAAATTTGTTGGTGAATTCGTGGTAGCGCCCCACGCTGCCCGCGATCTTATCCAACGGTACGTCTTGCAGCCCGCGATAGTCTTCTTCTCGAAGCCGCAGACGCGCCCGAATATCTTCAAAGCTCAACAATTCTGCCGGTTTTCCCCGAATCAGGCTGAACACGTCATCCCAGAAAGCGCGAAAGCGTGCGTTCTGGAAGGCACTGATGCCCTCGCGGAAATTCACATCATTGATGTCATCTGGCATTCAAAATGCTCCGTTCGCATTTGATAACGCTCACTGTACAATAGCCTTCACGAGCTTTCAATGCGCGTTTCCTACAAGGATTCTACACCAGTCCTTAGACATTCTGGCATTTATGTCGGATGCGTAGATAAAGTGAAGTTGTAGGTTTATCTACAATCCCTCAACGCGGTCTTAATCAGACAAATTTCTGTCCAACTATGCCTGAAAATAGAACGTAAATTCTGAATTGCAACCTGATTTTGCGATTGCTGCGAGTTCGCGCAGGCGTTTATGGAGTATCATGGCTGTCGGAGCAACAACCGGTAGTATGAAAGCAGTTTAAATCCGATCAGGAACATTTTCCTGAGGCGAATCTATCGCAGGTTTCGCCCAATGCAGCCGGAATAACCATCCAGAAGCCAATAAAGCAGGCATATAAGGGTCCATATGACAAAGGCGAGTTCAACTGCGTTGAGTCCAAGAAACACAGTGAAGCACTGCTCGCAACCCCAACTGATGAGAATCAATGACAAGGCAACGCTCATGACCCAATACTGCCGGAGTTCCGGTGTTTTGAACGTAATCCAAAGCAAGAGGGCTGCGAACAAGTAAAACACCAATCCGATGGCACCATCAATGGGGGAACCATGGGTACCGGGTAAATCGATATTAGACCGCTCACCAGCCAGCAACCGCCCCCACGTCCAGAGCGTTCGGATACCACTTAATGTAAAACCGCCCCAGATAAAAAAGATGAGCCAGTTCATGTTTCGGATAGGCAGAAGGAAGCGAATGTACGGTTTAACGTGAGGGTCAGATAGCCGCATCTGATTCTAAATCTTTCAGACAGAATATCGACAAAACGCTCACCTTGAGTATACGGGATTTTGGAAATGTTCGGTTATCAATTTCCGTTGAAATCTTAATCGCACAGGCTAACGACATTAAACGGTGGATTGATAATGAGTCCCGCTTCCCCTGAGCACCATCACCCAATTACAATCCAGCGTCACTTTCGGCTCGTTTTGCCGCTCCACCGTTGGTACTACATGTATCCTATCTATTGCCTAAGAATAGAACGTAAGTTCTAATTATAACCTGATTCTGCCGATGTGATCGTTTAAAGTTGGTTCGAACTTTCTCAACCAATTTCCAACTTTTACCTGTTCTCACCTGCTAGCAGGCTCCAAAACACAAACCACCCCGCCTCTTTTAATACGTTTACATGTAAAATCCTTGCTGTATACAAATGAGGTAATGCATGGCAGATAGACCCTATATCGTTGTCACAAACGATGACGGTGTGCAAGCACCGGGCATTCTGGCGCTGGCAACCGCAATGCGACAGCTTGGCGAAGTCATCGTCGTCGCGCCTTCCATCAACCAGAGCGCCAGTGGACACAAAAAGACCTTATTCACCGATGTGCCGGTAAGCGAAGTCACGCTGGCAGACGGTTCTCCCGCCTATTCCGTCGGCGGCTCTCCAGCAGACTGTATCGCGTTCGCGGCGCTTGGCTTGTTGCCTTGGCCCCCCGCGATTGTCGTTTCAGGGGTCAATCGTGGTTCCAACTTAGGGCAGGACATCACCTACAGCGGCACGGTCACGGCAGCATTGGAAGCGGCGATTCACGGTGTCAAGGCGGTGGCGGTTTCCTACGCCAACCGCGACGCTAACGCCGTCGAAGACTATGCCGAAGCGACACGAGTCGCCACTGAGGTGGTAAAGCGAACGCTGGAAAAAGAACTGCCGCCGCTGACCATCCTTAACGTCAACGTGCCGCCGTGTGATCGGGTACGCGGCATCCGGCTGACGCGGCAGGGCGTGCGTATCTACAAAGACGAACTGGCAAAAGACGGCAACCTTTACCGCATCGTCGGACCAGAGCCAACTGGCAACTATGAAGAAGAGGGAACCGACGTGTGGGCGCTGCACAACAACTACGCCAGCCTGACCCCGATCCACCTCGACATGACCGCGCACCGCTTTCTCGCGGACTTAGCCGCATGGGACATCACCGTGTAGGCTCCCATACGCTCGCCGTCTCGAAATGGGGCGGCTTGAATACATCATCCTATTCAAGCCGCCGTACTCTCGCATGAAGTCCAGTGATGGGCTGCGATAAAAAAAGCACTCTGATACCCGGTATCAGAATGCTCCAAAATGTCACCTTGCTCACAGCTTCAATCCACGAAGCGATATTTGATCAGTGCCCACAACGCCTTCGGCGCGTCGGTCCACTTGATTTTCTTGCCTTCCGACCATTCGCGGGCATTGAAGGAGATCGGCACTTCGTAGATGCGGATGCCTTGCTTCAAGATTTTCGCCGTGATCTCCGGCTCGAACTCGAAGCCTCGTGCATTGATCTTCATGCCACGCACCACTTCCGCACGGAAAACCTTGTAGCAGGTTTCCATGTCGCTGAGAATCGCGTTGTAGAGCAGATTGGTCGCCAGCGTCAGGCTTCGGTTAGCGATCATGTTCCAGAAATTCATCGCCTTGCGCGGACCGCCCAGAAAGCGCGAACCGTACACGACTTTGGTGACGCCCTCCTGAATCGGTTGCAGCAAGTGCGGATAATCGCGCGGATCATATTCCAGATCGGCGTCTTGAATCAGCAATACGTCACCCGTCGCTTCGGCAAAGCCTGTCACCAACGCCGCGCCTTTACCCTGATTGCGTTCATGATACAGAATGCGCAGGTTTGGGCGTGCTTCCGCTTCGATGCGTGCCAATATTTCCCGTGTGCCATCGGTAGAGCCGTCGTCAACGATGATGATCTCGTCCGCCAATCCAACGGCTTCTACGCGCTCCAGTACCTCTTCAACTGTGGCTAACTCGTTGTAACACGGAATGATGACGCTCAACTTGAGCGGCTGCGTTTCGTAGGGGGCATGAGCATGTTTGGTGCTTGGCTGCATCACTTATCCTTGCAATTCAGTCGAGAGTTTCACGAATTATAGCCTCATTCTATGGAACTTTTACACGGTGAACAAAAAGGGGGAGTGGTGAATCTCAAGGATAGACAAAATCAATGAGATGGGCAGGATAATCAGGATAGCGACGGCGATAAAGTTGTCGGCGGTTCCAAGCGAAAACGAACAGTTTGATGGTTCGGTAAAGGGCGTTGACACATTTGGAGAAACAGCGCGTTTTGCGAACCAGGCGTTTGAGGTAATGGCGCAGTTCAGCATTCATGCCCTCGACACGATAGGTTTCACTTTTGTCGGGCATCGGCGTATGGGTTCCAGGGGTATAGATCAACGACTTATAGGTGGCAAACAGATCGCTGAAATACCAAATCGCTTGTGGAGTAGTATCTAACAGAGTTTGGAGCGTGGTTTCATCTCGCTCGGCGGTGATGCGCCATCCGACAATGCAACTGGTACTTCGTTCAACGAACGTTACAAGGTAGTATCGTTTTTTTTCTTCCCGACAAAGGTGTAAAGCTCATCCATTTCAACGATATGTAAGGGCGTTTCAGTGGGGAGGGGTGCATCAGGGAGTTGGGCAGCATGGGCTTTGACCCAGTTCATGACCGTCACATGATCCACCTTCAGATGGCGTCCAATCTGACGGAACCCCAATCCATCTGCATACAACTTCACCGCACGCTGACGCATTTCATCGCTATACCTCTGACTGGGGGCAGGCGTGTAACGCTTCCCACACCCATTGCACTTATACCGCTGGCTTCCTGATTCGTTTTTGCCAGCTTTGACCTGATTTTCTTGCTTGTGGCAGTATGGACATTCGCTCATGTCCTATAGTTTATCCCTTATCCGTACCTTTCACCACTCCCG
>DATGQJ010000179.1:0-5810 GCA_035304265.1 Oceanobacillus sp. | reverse complement strand
ACGTGGAGATACGGGCTGAGGATCGACGGCGTGGGACCTTTGGCGAAATATCGTCCCTCCAACTCGAACTGCTGGCACAGACGGCGCAGCCGATCCTGACTCTCCTGACCGAGCGTTTTCTGCACCGGAAACAGGTGTTCCTCGCTCAAGTCTTTCATGGCGGGCCAGCCGCACACCACCAGCGGAACGTTGAGTTTTTCCGCCGCCAGTGCCGCCGCCGTCAAAAACGGATCGGTCACGATCAGATCGGGGACGCCGATTTGTTCTGAGAGTTCGAGCAGCGCTGCTACTGCGTCACTCACAATGTCCTCGCTCAACCACGTATCGAGGGCGCGGCGGTAGCGCAGCATCACCGCTTCCTGTGGAGGAAGCGTGGTCAGGTCGGGGGCAGGGGGCGGGGGCCACAACCAGCCTGTGCGACGGATCGGCGTGAACGGCACGCCTGCCGCGGTCAGCGCCCCGGCGAGCGTATTTTCGCTCACCCACGTCACATCATGCCCGCGCCGGATGAGCGCCTGCGCAGTTTTCAGAAAGCCGCCCCAGTCGGTGTGACTGAACAGTGGGGCGGAGATACACCAGATTTTTGCCATTTTGGTTGAACCGCTGCGTTGAAAGGACAAAGAAAAGAGGAAATCCTCTACATCCCGATCATAGCGCTCTCGCATGATGATTTCCGCAACAAAAGTTGGATGCTCAGGAAGTTCTCACCCCTCGTTTGGTAGCTTGTGTTATATTATCTGTAATTCAAAAGGAGATGACGATGCCTCATCCGATTGTCCACGTTGAGTTTCAGGTCAAAGACGTACAGAAGGCAATGCAGTGGTATGCCGATCTGTTCGACTGGCAAACCGAGTACGACGTGGCGACCAATTACGGCATGTTCAGAACTATGCCGGAAGATTACGTTGCGGGCGGCTTCAACCAGCTTGCCGAACATCCGGTGGGCACGGTGGCTTACGTCGAAACCAATGATATAAAGGCGATGCTCGAAAAAGCGCAGGAGCATGGGGCGCGGTTGATTCAGGACGTAACCCACGTTCCCGGCAGAGGGACATATGCCTTGATCAGTGACCCGGACGGCAATGCCATTGGCTTGTGGCAGGCGGATCGTTAACGACCCGTAAGCCATGCAGGAGCATACTTTGCCTGCGGCATTCGCAGCATCCCATAGAGCCGTGCCGCTTCTTCCCATGCCGCGTTCGCTTGCTCCATCTGTTGAAGCAACGCCTGCTGCTGGCTGCGAACCGAGAGCGCATCTGCCAGCCAGCGCCGCATTTCCGCCCGTCTCGCCAGCGCAATCGCCTCATTCAACGGTGCTTCGGCATCGGCAGGCTTTCCTTGTTGGACGGCAAGCAGCGCCGTCGCGGTCAGCGCCCGCACCAGCACCTCGTTGTTTTCGCTGGATCGTCCATATTCCAGCGCCTCATCGATATGTGGCTGTGCTTCGACCAACCGCGCCAGCGCGATCAGCGTATTTGCCAGATTGACGCGAATGATCGCCTTCCAATACGGCTGATTCAATTCCTCGACCAATTCCAGCGCTTTTGTGTGGTGAGTGAGGGCGATTTCATAGTCCGCCAGCGAATCGTAGGCGAGACCGAGATTGTCAGTCTGGATCGCCTGTTGCAGCTTTAAGCCGAGCGACTGGCTGGTTCGCAGCGCCCGTTCGAGCGTCGAGATCGCCCGACGTGGTCGCCCGACGGTGAGCAGAAAATAACCGTAGTTACCGTTGCGGGTACTTTCGGCGGCTTTATCTCCGGTGCGAGTGGCAATGCTGATCGACTCGGTGAAGAAGGCATCCGCCGATTCCACGTCACCCTGATCAACGTAAGCGTTGGCGGCGTTGGACAGCACGAGTCCGCGCGTTTCCAGATCGTACTCTTCCACCGAATTCAGTTCCATCAACGCCTGCTCGTAGTCTTTCATGGCGCGGGCGGTTTGCCCCAATGCTTTGCGGGCGTTGGCGATGTCGCAGTAAAGGCGGGCAAGCTGCGAATGCGCCTTCTGTTCTTCGTAGAGCGCCAGCGCCGCCGTCCATTCCTGAATGGCGGCGGGAAGCTGCCCATCCTTGAGGAATACCAAGCCCAGATCGCGTCTTGCGCCCGCGATTTCTAGCGGCGAGTCTGCTGCCTGTGCCTGCTGAATCGCCTTTTGGTAGGTTGTAATCGCGGCATCCCTGTCGCCGCTGTCCGCCTGCGCAGCCGCTAATGCCCGCAGCACATCACTTCGTCCCAGCCCGTCGGCGGCTGCCTGAAGGTGAGGAACCGCTTCGGCGCTTTGCCCAACTGCCCGTAGCGCTACGCCGAGCGCACCACGCGCCGCCAGTGTCGTCGGCTCATCGTTCAGTGAGTCGCTCAGTTCGACGGCTTTCTGCGCGTGTGCCAGCGCCTCGTCATGTTCGCGCAGCGCCAGACACACTTTGCTCATCTGGCACAGGGTTTTGACCTGTTCGGGCGATGCCTCTTTGAAAAGGTCGAGAGCGCGGGAAAGGTGAGTTTTCGCGTCGAAGAAACGGGCTTCATCGGCAGCACGTTCGCCCATGACAATCGACCACAATCGCAAGTAGCGACGGTAGCCGATTTGCTCCGCCAAGCCGAGTGCCCGCCGGATCAGGTGGTGTCCTTCGGTTTCCTGACCATTCTGGATGAGTGCTTGTCCCAGCAGACCGACAAAATAGCTACTCATCTCGACATCGGATGGCATGGTCAGTTTGGGCAGCGCTTCGCGCAGTAGGTGTGCCGCGTAACTGGCGTTGCCGTCGTGCAGGTAGGTGTCGGCAAGGTGGGACATGGCGCGTCCTTCGGCGCTGATTGCCTTGACCGATCGTGCTTCATCGAGTGCTTGTTCGTAGCAGGTGCGGGCAGTCGCCCAATCGCCCTGTGTTTGTGCCAGCCAGCCGGACATGGAGAGTGCGTAGGAGCGCATGGTGCTGCTGAGCGAGCGTTTCGCGGCTTCGATGGCGGCGGCGGCTTCGTCGTAGCGTCCGATGCACATCAGCACGTCGGCGCGTTGAAGATGGACGGGGGCTGGGTCGCTGGTGTTGCTTGCCAGAGCACGATCCAATGCTTCTAATGCACCGGCGTAATCTTCGGCGAATTTGGCGTGTCTTCCGGCGTCCAGCGATGGCTGTGAGAGCAGGGCAGGTGAAATGTTCGAGCGAAAGAGGCTCGACAGGCGTTCGATCCAGTTCATGAAGGTTTCTACGTCGTCGTGAATAACCGCCTAATTGTAAGCGCCGATGGGGTGGAAAAGCAAAACGGAGTACCTGCATTGCAGGTATTTGCAGGTGAAAGTTGGAAAAGGGTTGGAGAGACTCGAACCAGCTTATAACCAGAACCGCGCCACTTGGGGCAGTTGGGAGTGTTTACGCTGCCCTGAACCGTTCTCTTGCCATACCAATTTCATACCCCACACAAGCGCAGTAAAAATGTGCCAAAATGACCACATTTGTTAGATGTTTTGGGCGAAGATGGTGATTGGCATGAGGTGTTGAGTGAGGAGAGTCCGGGTTGAGGATCGTTGCGCTGCGGCGGCAAAAACGGCAAGAAGCTCTCGTGGCAATGCCGTGATTTTCGCGGCAAGGGCAATCACAGGCGAATGTTTCGCCGTTATATGCCGCATCATTCACCCCGCCGTAGCCCAAACACGCCTTTTTCGCCCGCCATCCGCGCAATTGCCCGCTGCCAACTTGTGCCTTCCGCGCCAATCGGTTCGCCCGCGTGGTTGAAGTCATTTTTGGTGATGAACAGGTTCACCTCGTCCTTGAGTTTCGCCCAGATGTCGCGCTGCATGGCGATCAGCAGTTCGATATGTTCCGAGCCGGACGCCTCGCGCAGTAGCTGGCGAAAGTGGGGCAGACACAGCCCGTCGGAGTCGCGGTAGGCGTGTTGAAGGCGCGTGTCGCCAAGCTGCTGCCGGATGATCTGGCAGTAGCGGGCTTCGGACTGCTGCAAGGTTTCGCAGGCGAGACACGGCGTTTCCGGCTCTAGCTGGTCGGCGAGGCGCGAGGCGCTCTGTTCGTTCTGGGTTCCCAACAGTCGCGCCATTCTCGATTGGGGCGTGACTGTCGCGCGTTCGACGATTTTGAGCACTTCGTCCAGCACCGCCTCATACAAAATGGAGACGCCCACCACCGTTGATTTAAACTGCCGAAGCTGCCAGCTATGCTCTCCGCACAGTCCGCGACTCTGGCGGAAGGCGTCGTTGGTTTCCGGCTCGTTGACGTATTCGTAGAGCAGCGAATCCAGAGTTTGATGCACGTTGCGCAGCGTCAGGGTACAGATCGCGCATCCGGGCTGTCCAAACGCTTCCAGCAGGTCAAAATAGCCGAACGAGGTTTCCTTCACACACTGCTCCAATCCACGAAAAAGCCCCTACCAGCGGTAGAGGCTATCAGGCTCAAGCCGGAGTTTCAATTATTCCTCAGGTTCGCCCGTCCTGATCACCACCAGATGATCGGTTCCTGATTCTGCGCCCCAGACTTCGCCGGGGCGTCCAAGGATTTGGCGCACGGCTGCGCCCGCGTTCGGCAGCACAAACGACTCGAACGTCTCGGTTTCAGGATCGAAGCGCACGAGGGCGTTGGCGCTGAAATCGGTGAGCCACACCATGTCCTGATCGTCCACGTAGACCGCATAGGGGCGGGGATTCGTACCGGGGAGCATCCATTCCTGCCACGTCTCGGTTTCGGGGTCGTACATGCCAAGCTGACCCGCATCCCATTCGCTCACCCAGATGCGCCCCTGTGAGTCCGACCAGACGCGCCGCGCCCCCTGCGCCGGTGTCGGCGGCTCGATCACGGTGGCTTCGCCAGTTTCACGGTTGATGTGGGCGATATGGCTGCCCGCCAGCGAAGCGTAATACACCTCTCCATCTGGCGTTGTGGTGATGCCGTAGGGTCCGCGTCCGCGCGGGGCGGTAAAGACTTCCATCTCGCCCGTTTCCGGGTCGAGCCGCCCGTAAATGCCGTTTTGTCCGGTGAACCAGAGGATGCCGTCGCCGTCAAAGGAAGCGGTGTTGAGGTTGGCGTTGCGTCTGTCGGCGGGCAGCGGGAAAACCTCGACTTCTTCGGTTTCGGGGTCAACGCGGACGATGGCGTTCAGCCCGCCGTCGGTGATCCATGGCGCACCGTCGGGTCCGATGATCACACCATGCGGGGCAGAGCCAGCGCCAAGCGGGATAACGCGGTCTTCGCCCATCTCCGGATCGAAGCGTCCAAGCCCGCCCGTGTGCTGCGCCGTGTACCAGACAATGCCATCCGGCGCGGGGGCAACGTCGTGGGGGTGGGTTCCCGGCGCAACCGGGAATTCTTCGATGGTGGATGTTTCAGATTGCGCGACAACCGCCAGAAGGCTCATCAGTAGCATACTTGTCAAGAAGCAGGCGCGAAATAAACGACCCATTTTCAAGTCTCCATAATTTGCGTTGGTCGTGATTCTACGTGGAATGGGTTGATTACCGAATTAGGGAAGTGTGAGAATGTGGGCGGTCACGCTTCGATACTGCACACCTCGAACGCGGCTTTGAGCGCGGCGACGGGATCGCCCTTCGGGAAGAATTCATGCCCGATATAGCCGTCATATCCGGTTTCCGCAATCGCGCGGACGATGGCGGGATAATAAAGTTCCTGCTGATCATCCAGATCGCCGCGTCCCGGATTGCCCGCGGTGTGATAGTGACCGAAGTAGGAATACGACTGGCGGATGGTGTTGATGATGTCGCCTTCCATGATCTGCATGTGATAGATGTCGTAGAGCAGCTTCACGTGGGGCGAATTGACTCGCTGGCACACGTCGATGCCCCACGCCGAT
>DATGQJ010000178.1:0-2325 GCA_035304265.1 Oceanobacillus sp. | reverse complement strand
ATTCGGAAGCGAGGCTGTTGAGTTCGGCTTCGATGGCGACGACGAAATTGTCGTAGGGCTGCGCTCCGACCAGAATTTTACCGTTGATGAAGAAGGTCGGTGTGCCGGTCACGCCCAACTGCGCGGCGGCGACGTAATCGGCTTCGATTTCCGCTTGATGGACTTGATCGTCCAGACAGGCAGTGAAAGCATCCACGTCCATTTCCAGTTCGGTAGCGTGCTGTAAGAAGGCGTCGCGGGTCAGGATTTGATTGGCATAGAGGCGGTCATGGAACGCCCAGAATTGCCCCTGATCGTCGGCGCACTCGGCTGCCAGCGCCGCCTGAACCGAGTCGGGTCCTAGAATTGGATAATCGCGGAAGACGAACTGAACCCGCCCTTCGTAAGCGTCCAGCAGCGGATAGAGGGTTTGGTCGAAGAAGCGCTTGCAGTAGGTGCAGCGGAAATCGCCAAACTCGATGATGGTGATCGGTGCATCCGCCGCGCCGAGGGTTGGGTTATCGGCGACGGTCACGTCGTAGCGAAAATTCGGGTCGATAGTTGGTTGTGCGGCAACACCCGCTGGCAGCGCGGCGACAACCGACGCCACCGCGTTGTTGAGCAAAGTGGTATTTTCTTCGCGGTTGTTTTGCACGATACGGTCATAAGCGAAGATGCCGACGATTAAGCCGATGGCAAAACAGGAGATCGCAATGATGACGTAGTTGAAGAATACTCGTGGGATGGTGATGGTGGTCGAATCGTAAGGCGCAGGCGACGCAGGGATCACTGGCTCACGCGGTTCGACTTCAAGTTGAGTGGTCACAGTCCATAAGCCTCACACATTATCTACATTTCTCCATCATACCACACGAGAGGGCGAACTCACCGATTACTAACTTTGCGGCAGGTCTCTCATCACCCGCGCCACCATTTGATCCAGCGTGTTCATCTTGGCGACGGTGAGATCAGCGTCGGGGATGTAGACGCCAAATTCCCCTTCGACGTACACGGCGAATTCCGCCAGCGCGAACGAATCCATCAACCCGCCCGTGATAATGCCTTCGTCGTCTTTCAGCGGATAGCTGGCATCACGGATCAATTCTCTGGTGATATACGCCCGCAGCTTTTCACGTACTCCGTTTTCGTCCATGTTGTGATATTCCCTTTGTTTTGGAACCGCCAAGCGCCTGATCAATATCTCGACCTTGACGGTTTATTCTCTATTTTCCATTATCGCATTTCCCACGTACTCGCTCAACAAGCGCACGCCTTCCGCCGTCAGATGGACAGGGGTGTCGGTGAATTCATCCGGCGGGATCACGTCCCACAAATCGAGATAGTTCCATCCGTTCGCTTCTGCCTGCTGCGCCAGCAGGTCACGGTAAGCGTCGTATGCCCAGCGGGGATAGAAAGCGTTGTAGCGTAAATCGCTGTTGCGCCCGATGCTGATAAACGTTGGCTCATTGACGATCAAAATTGGCAAATCACCCGCCCGCGCGATTCCCGCCGTCAGCACGTCGAACGCGAGGTTTTCGGTGGTCAACGGCGTCGGCTCGTCGTAGTCTTGCCAGCTTACATCTTCCTCGAAATCGGACGAGCGCAGCGTGTATTCTTCGGGGATTGCCTGATCAATTCGTGTGAATGCCCACGAAAAACCGTAGACCTGCAAGCACAGCCAGTCCGCCAGCGCTCTCCGCTGCCCGACAATCGTTCGTTCCCATAGGCTCGGCGTGACAAGGCGCGGATTGTTGGGATCAAGGTTGAGATGGTAGGCTTCAATCAATGCCCATACACGCACGGCGTTGTTCTGCACAATCGGCGGGAACAACTGCTGCTCACGCGGGAAGGATTCGAGCGTCACCAACCAGACGATCATATCCGGTTGGTACTGCATCGCCTCGTCCAGCAGCAAAACGTCTTTCATCAGCGCCATGATCGGGTAGCCGAGATTGTAGACGACTACGCGCTTTCCGTTCACGTCGTGGTTGGCGGCGTTGATTTGCGCCGCCAGTGTGTCGTCGTTTTCCAGCAGCCAGCCCCACGTCCCGGAATCACCGATCAGCAGCACGCGAAATTCATCCGGCGCTTTGGGACGGCTGACCACGTGCGAGGCGAACATGGCGGGAATGTTATAAAGGCTCAGGTTGTACGACTCGGCGGGGTTTTCGCCGTAGGGCAGTCGTTCTCGCCCCGGCAGAATGACGTTGTAGAGCGACAATCTGCCAAGCGCCTCTAGCGGATTCAGCCACGCAAACAGCAGATTGAGAGTGACGAACAGAATGGCGGCTTTTGCCACGATTCGCAGGGCAGTTTTCCAGTTCATGCGCCGCCCCCAAAGAGAAT
>DATGQJ010000177.1:0-7865 GCA_035304265.1 Oceanobacillus sp. | reverse complement strand
CTCACATTATTTAACATAGAGGCGCAGACCAGACTGCGCCCCCTACTCATTAAACCGCTTGAACTCCATGAAAGTTTCGCAGATATGACATTTTTTATCCGCCCAATTGCGCCAGCAGTTTCTTGTAATCTTCCACGTGTTCGGGAGACATGCTGATAATCTGGCGGATAGTGTTGGCGGCGTCTTTATGTAAACCTGCTTCAAGCTGCAATTCGCCCAGCGCGTCAAGCTGCACAATCGCGTCTTTCTTGCGTCCCAACTGGCGGTAGATCGAGGCGAGACGAGAGCGAAGTCCGGTGTCGTTGGGGTAGAGCGTGACCATCTCTTCGAGAAGCTGAGTGATGCGGTTGACCTGCTTCTGCTTGGCGTAGATGCTCAACAGCTTGTCCAACCGCCGGATTGCCTCCACCTGATTACCCTGACGGTAGTTAATATCGACCAGCATACGGTGTGCGCGTTCGTCTTCCGGCGCAAGTTGGATGATCTCTTCGTAGGTCTTCTGAGCGCGGCGTAAATCCAAACGCATCTGGTCGATGTCGGCGACGCGATGTTTGATCCGCACCAGTTTTTCCGACGATGCGTTCACACGATTGGCGATGCGTTCCGCCATCATGTAGGTATCGCGTGACATGTCGAAGTTGCCAAGCTGGTGATGCGCGTCGGCAAGGTCGATGTACTGATCCAGCGCCTCATCCCAGCGTTCTTCGGCTTCCATCAGTTCGATCAGGCTCTCACGCACGGAAACGTCGAGCGGCGCGAGTTCCAGAACGCTGGTCAAAATCTGAGATGCGCGTTCGTTTTCGTCGCGGGCGAGGAAGGCGCGGGCAATCGTGTTGTACTTGGCAATTGCCTGCCGTAGACGCCCTTCCTTCATCATGATTTCCGCCATGCGGATATGGACGGGGAGATAATTGGGCGAGAACTCGACAGCGCGGTGGGCTTCATCCATTGCCAGCGTCAACAGATTCTGGCGCATGTAGCGGTCAATCAGCGCGACGGATTCGGTCAGCTTATCGCCGTGCGCCGCCATCAGGATGTCCACGACGCCTTTTTCACCCTGCTCGCGCATGGTTTCTTCAAGCTGGCGGCGGGTATCGGCGATGCGCTGTTTCCAGTCCTTGCCTTCCAGCAGCGACGTGAAGCGCATGTTGATGGTGGAGAGCGCTTCGTCGTTCAGGCGTTCCAGAACAGTGCTCAACTGCTTGTAAATGCTGTTGAGTTCGCTCGTTTCTGCGGCATCCACTGCCAGACTGGTATCGACTGCCTGTAGACTTTGCAACAGGTAGCGCACTGCCTGTTTGTGCTTGCCTAGCTTGAAATGTGCCTGTCCCAGACCATGCAAGCCGCCCGCCATTAACTGCGGGTGCTGAATCACATCGTTGAGATGGCGGATAGCTTCGTCGGGGCGGTCTCGAAGCAGGAGCAGCGCACCCAGATTCAACTTGAGCGCGGGGTGGCGCATCTTGCCTTCTGCGCGTTGGTAGGCTTCAATCGCTTCATCCTGATACCCCTGTCGCTGTGCTTCCATGCCTGCCAGCGCGTCGGCAGCGCCTTCCAGCGACACGCTTTCCATCACGTGAATCGCCAGCATTCCCAGCGCATCGGTCATCGCTTCGCCGATGGGACCCAGCGGATCGGATTCACCGACTTGGTCGCGCTTGCCTTTGGGCGTAGGGGCTTCGCGCTCAAAGCTGGTGGCGCGAGTTCCGGTCACGCCGTCGTCGCTTGGCGGCAGGATTCGCCCGCCGGATTCGAGGGCGCGAAGGGTGTTCAAGACCTGCGGGTTGTTCTTTTCGAGGCGCAGCGCACGTTGAGCCGCTTTGATCGCCTTGTCGTTATCGTTGGTGCGTTGGAAATTGAACGCCAGCGTCAGGTATTCGCGGATTGCTTTCTTCTTGTCGCCCACGCGCTCATACGCCTGCGCGAGTTTCGCGTGGACGGGGATCAAGCCCGGTGTCAGGCGGGTTGCGCGTTCCCAGTTGCCAATCGCTTTATCGAGATCGCGTTGGCTGAGATAGACCTCAGAGACGTTGATGTACTGCTGGGCGGCTTCCCTCAGGCGACCCATGCGTTCCAGCACGTCGGCGCTTTTTTCCAATGGGATAGGGTCGTCGGGCGCAAGCTGATGGGCGCGAGTATAGACTTTGAGCGCATCTTCCAGCCGTCCCACTTCCAGCAGCCCCAATCCGAGATGGATGTGCGCTTCGGGGTCTTCTGGAAACTCCTGAATCGCGCGTCCATATGCGGCAATCGCCACTTGCCAGTCCTGATCCCAGGCGGCATTGTGACCAGCATTCATGGCTTGCTCGTAGGCTTGACGATCTCCAGGCATCTGCTGTTCCTATGCGTCAGCTAATAATTTCACCAGCACTGCTTTTTGCACATGCATTCGGTTTTCAGCTTGGTCGAAAATGACGGATTGCGGTCCGTCGGCTACGTCGTCCGTGATTTCGTGTCCACGATGTGCGGGCAGGCAGTGCATGACAAGCGCATGTTTCGGCGCAGCTTCGAGCAGCGCGGCATTCACCTGAAAAGGCTGCATCGCTTGATTGCGCTGTTCGGCTTCCGCTTCCTGACCCATACTTACCCATGTGTCCGTGTAGATCACATCGGCGTTTTGTACTGCACTCTGAGGGCTGTGAAAGCCCTCCATTTTCGCGCCGTTTTTCGTGGCGAAATCGGCGACTCGCTCCATAATGTCTTCCGAGAGTTCGTAACCCGGCGGTGTACCGATGGCGAAATTTGCGCCGACGTGTGCGCAAATCTGCGCCAGCGACGCGGCAACGTTGTTGCCATCTCCCACAAAAGCGATCTTCAGACCTTCCATACGCCCAAAGTGCTCATAAATGGTGAGCATGTCTGCCATTGCCTGACAGGGATGGTGGCTGTCGCTCAAGCCGTTAATGACGGGCACGGTGGCGTGTTTTGCCAGTTCCAGTACGTCGTCGTGGGCGAAAACACGCGCCATGATGCCATGCACGTAACGAGACAGCGCACGGGCAATATCGGCGGTGCTTTCGCGCTTTCCAAACCCAATCTCGTCGGGACCAAGCATGATGGCGCTACCGCCGAGATGCTGCATCCCAACCTCGAAGGATACTCGTGTGCGGAGTGATGGCTTCTGGAAGATCATCGCCAGTACCTTGCCCTTGAGTACCGGCTTGTTTCCGCCTGATTTCCATTCTTTTTTCAACTGCCGCGCTAAATCGAGTAGCTCTTTAATCTCTTCACTCGACCAATCGGTCAGATCAACAAAATGTCGCATGTAGTCATCGGTGTGTGTGCAGGGTCAAAACTCACGTTTAGTATAACATGGAGTGCAATAGCGAAAAAAGAAAGGTATCACGGTAGGGAAGGCGCAAAATTGATGTTATGAGGGAAGGATAAACCGAAAGTCCTGTTCGCAGGTAAGAAGGTAACCGAATTCGAACGATTGGATGAGACTGGCAAGGTGGGATATACCGCGTTTGTTCAGAATAGTACAGGGAGAGTAACAAGAAGCATAAAATTTGTATTGTTTAAACATTAATAGCTGACCCTTAAAATTCATGAAATTGGGTTTAGCTGTATAGTGTTCACAAGAATAGTTATTTAGAATGAATAGAAGATGTAGATGACATTGTTGAGGCTTTATTGATGAATTCACGCTCCGCCTTGTTTATTTTCGCTGCCGCACTCCTCGCCGGAGCGTGTTCCCCGCAGTCAACCCCGATCCCGACTTCTGAGCCGCCAACGTCAACGTTTGAAGGCGTGATCACGATCGGGGATATTGCCAACCAGCCTTCTGACGTTATCGAGGCGTTCCAACCGCTTGCCGATTATCTTGCGGCGAATCTTGGTGAGTTTGGTATTGGGGTGGGTGAAGTTCGCGTTGCCCCCGACATCCAGACCATGACCGAGATGGTCGCAAGCGGCGACATCGACATTTATTTCGACAGCCCGTATCCGGCGCTGCTGGTCAGCGAGGGATCAGGCGCTTCACCGATTTTGCGTCGCTGGAAAGACGGCATCGAGGAATATCATTCGGTCATCTTCACGCTGGCACAACATGATCTGGAAACACTGGTCGATTTACAGGGACACGTCATCGCTTTTGACGAGGTTTTTTCAACGTCGGGGTACATGCTGCCGCTTGCCTTTATGGTCGAATCCGGATTGAGTCTGGTGGAACTTGCAGCGGCAGATGATGAAGTTGCCGAAAACCAGATCGGCTACATTTTTAGCGGTGATGGTGAGAACGCGCTCCAATGGGTGTTGGGTGAGCGTGTTGATGCCGCAGTAGTGGACAGCGGCTTATTTACGGCGATTCCCGAAGAGACGCGAGAACAGCTTACGGTGCTTGCTGTGACCGAGTCGCTTCCCCGCCATGTGGTGGTGGTCAGCCCAACCATCAGTGAACCGATGCGCGATGCAATTTCCGACATCCTGTTGAGCATGGATGAATCGGAGGAAGGGCAGGTGGTGCTGGACGCATTTGAAGAAACCGCACAGTTCGACGAATTTCCGGGTGGTTCAGAGGCGGCGCTTGAACGAATGCGTGAGCTTTATGAAATGGTGCAAAATCGATGAAAGAACCTCGCTGGCTGCCGGGGCGCTGGTCGCTGGCAGCAAAACTAACCCTTGCTATGACCTTGCTGGTGGTCGTCGTGATCGCCAGCGTTACCGCGCTCTCCGTCGTGCACGAACAAGAGAACTTCCGCGCCGAGCTAGAGAGTCAAGCCGCTATCCTGTTAGATACGCTGCGTGTATCAACATCCGATGCGCTGTATTTGCTGAACGTCAATGCGCTTCGAGCCTTCAGCGCCAATTTCTCCGAGTTGGAGCAGGGCATCACGGCACGTATCTACGATACGCAGGGACGCATTATCGCCGACAGCACGGTAGAGGGCGGGTTGGTATATAACGTCCTCACTGATCCCTTCGGGCGCTCGCTGATTGACAGCGACGGGCGGGTTTTCGACTGGCAGCCCGATAGGTTGAATGCGGGTGCGCCCGTGGTCGTCGGACGTATTACCGTCGGCGCGGTGAGTATTTCGCTGCCGACGACGGCGCTGGCAACCAAGATCGAAAATGTGCGCAATCAGGGTCTCGTCGTCGCGTTGAATGCGGTGATAATCGGCGGCGTGATGTCTTTCGCCATTAGCCGAACCATCACCAATCCGCTTCGTCAATTGAGCGCGGCGGCGGCGCGGATTGCCGAAGGCGATTTCAGCAGCACTATCACCGTGAACAGCAGCGATGAGTTAGGGCATCTGGCGGTGGCGTTCAACAAAATGTCCGATCAGTTGCAAACGATGGTGGAAGACTTGAAACGTCAGAATGTGGAGTTGCAAGTCGCCAATGAAAAAGCGCAGCAGGCTTCGCGTCTGAAATCCGAGTTTCTCGCCACGATGTCACATGAGTTGCGCACGCCGTTGAATGCCATTATCGGCTTCAGCGATATGCTGTTATTGGGCATGTCGGGTGAATTGAACGAAACGCAGCGGCACAAAATCATGCGCTTGCAGGAGAACGGCAAACGGCTGCTGCTGCTGGTGAACGACATCCTCGACATTGCGCGTATCGAGGCAGGGCGCATCGAACTGCGTAACGAGCCATTCCTGCCCGCGCAGCTTGCCGAACGGATCGCGCAGCAGATGGTGGTGCTGGCGGAGCGCGAAAACATCTCCTTTACCATGAAAATCGATCCGATGCTGCCGCCGCTGTTGGTGGGGGATGTGAAGCATATCGAGCAGGTGATCATCAATTTGCTCTCGAACGCCTTCAAGTTTACCGAGGAAGGGGCGGTTTCACTGGTGTTCGGCGTGCAGGGCAACAACTGGACGATTGCGGTCAAGGACACGGGGATCGGCATCCCGCCTCATGCCCTTGACGTGATCTTTGAAGAATTTCGTCAGGTGGATGGCACCGCCGCCCGCGCATACAAAGGCACGGGCTTGGGGTTAGCCATCACGCGGCATCTGGTAAGGGTGATGGGCGGCAAAATCGGTGTGGAAAGCACGCTCGGCGAAGGCAGCACCTTCACGGTGACGCTGCCGATGGTGCTGCCGCAGATCGATGAGCCGGAAACCGAAGAAATAGCAAAGGTGACTTTATGATTGACTGGAACAATAAAGCTTCTTGGAAAGTGTTGGTGGTCGATGACGAACCAGACAATCTGGAATTGATCGCCGACACCATGTCATTTTATGGCGTGACCACCAAAGCGGCGAGAAGCGCAGCCGAAGGGTTGGAAATCCTCGAAACTTTCCGCCCAACGCTGATTTTGCTCGACTTGTCGATGCCGAAGATGGACGGCTGGCAGATGCGAACGAAGATCAGGGAAAATCCGGCGAATGAACACATTCCGATTGTGGCGCTGACGGCACACGCGATGGTGGGCGATAAAGAACGGGCACTCGCCGCCGGATTCGATGGTTATCTCCCCAAACCGATTAACATTGCTCGTTTATTAGATGACCTGCGCGATACGTTGCAGGAGAAAGGTTCGTTGAGCATGATGAACTGGCAGGCGCTTGTCATCGAAGACGAAGCGGACAGCATGGAACTGGTACAGGGAATTCTGGAGTATCACGGGATTCGCTCGGTGGGCGCACCGACGGCGGAAGATGCGTTCAAGGCGATGGAAAAGCAAACCCCGGATTTGTTCATCGTCGATCTCGCGCTGCCGGGAATGGACGGCTGGGGCTTTCTCAAGCAGTTGAAAAGCGATGACCGTTGGAGTCACATTCCCCGTGTGGCGGTGACGGCGTATCACAACCCGTTCCTTGCGGAGAAGGCGGTTGAGGCGGGTTTCCATGCTTATTTTGCCAAGCCGATTGATGCGACCTCGTTTGTGCGCGAATTACAGGACATCATCGAGGCATCGCGCAACGGGCATAGTTCGCCTACATAAGGTGCGCCCTGTTTATCAGGGCTGATCAGGTAAAAGTTGGGATATGGTTGGGAAGGTTCGAGCCGATTTCGAACCTTCTTTTTGCAAAATGGGGTTGCAATGCAGAATATCTAGGTTTCAAATCTTCAGGGGAAGAGACTAAAGCAAGCTGGAAATTATTCGCATTCTTGATCGTATTGAGGTTGTTGACTAGGGATATAAAAATCAATTTTCCTCCTGCTCTAGTGTTCTAGACCAACTAGCGAGGGAAGCAGGAAAAAACGGGGAATTGTTAAATCCAGCCTTATCATGTAGCTGCTTGATAATTTTTTCAGCATCTTCAAAAAACTGTTTTCCATTCCCAAGAGTACATTTTCCCATCCACCACGACATAGGGATATTTTTGGGGCGTCCATCTTTGTCGAACTGCACATCATCTGATGTTAAAGTCGCTGGTTTGGCATGAGCTACAGCATCATGAAACTTGAATATCTCTTTAAAGTTCTGGAAAGGGCGTTGTCCCTTGTCTGGTTGGAATTGAATTGTTTCTGAAATTAACGCTAGTTTTTCATTAGGGCTTAGTTTACGCTCAATTTCCTTCCAAACTGAAATTTTCTGCTTCCCTAGATGGTTCAGGTACGCTTTGATGGTATTGCGAGAATCATTTGCACCTTAAAGCAGCAAATTTCTCTTTCCAGTTCTCTAAGACCATCAATATATGGGACTTTTCGTCAAAAACTCCTAATCAAGATAGGAGTTTATGAGTAAATGATGAGAAGGCGTGTTGGACTGTCATTTTGACGCTTTCCCGATCTACGTATGTATAGAAAGTCAAAACGAGCCGAGTAGCTATACAAGAGGAGAGCAGCATGACAACGTTTGGCAAACTCATCCAGCTTATGATGGGCGTGACCAATATGGAGCAATCCAAGAAGTTCTATGCCGACACGCTGGGGTTTTCGGTCATTACCGACTATGGGCAAGGCGATAG
>DATGQJ010000176.1:0-4422 GCA_035304265.1 Oceanobacillus sp. | reverse complement strand
ATGAGTAACGAGTTGAAAGTGACTCTTAACTTTTAACTCATCACTCATTACTTCGTTTTCTCATCCCTTTTGCCAGAAGGATTCGCTGAGGTATTTGTAAGCGTTATCGGGGAAGAGGGTGACGATCACGCCCGGTTGCCCTGCCTGTGCCAGTTCTTCCGCAACCCGTAACGCGCCCACCATCGCCGACGCCGCGCTGATTCCGACGAGATAGCCTTCCTCACGCGCCAGCCGACGCGCCATTTCATAAGTGGCTTCGGTCTCGATCTCAAGGTTGCGATCCGGGAAAAATTCGTCGTAAATACCCGGTTTGATGGCGGTTGGCATGTGCTTCAAGCCTTCCAGCCCATGAAACGGCGAATCCGGCTGCAACGCAACGATTTGCACGTCCGGGTTGTAGTCTTTGAGCCGCCGTCCCGTCCCCATCACCGTCCCGCTGGTGCCAAGCCCTGCGACGAAATGCGTCACGGTGCCACCGGTCTGTTCCCAGATTTCAACGCCTGTGGTCGCATAATGCGCCTGCCAGTTGGCGGGATTGTTGTACTGGTCAGCGTAGAAATAGGTGTCCGGGTCGGAGGCAACCAGTTGGCGTACTGCACGAATCGCGCCATCCGAGCCTTCCAGCGGATCGGTAAGTTCAAGCTCCGCGCCGTATGCCTTCAAGATGGCGTAGCGTTCCGGGCTGACGTTGGCGGGTAAAAACAGCTTCACACGATAGCCCTTAGACGCGCCAAGCATGGCGTAAGCGATTCCGGTATTGCCGCTGGTGCTGTCGAGAATTACTTTGCCGGGACGCAGCGCTCCGCTTTTCTCCGCCTGACGGATGATGTTCGCCGCCGCGCGGTCTTTCACGCTGCCGCCGGGGTTCGTCCATTCGGCTTTGGCATAAATAACCACATCTTCCGGCAAATGCGCGGTGACGCGCCGGAAGCCCAGCAGCGGCGTATTGCCGATCAGGTTTTCAATATCGCGTCCGTAAACGCGGGATGGAGCTATGGTTAGTGTCATCGTTTCTCTCGTTGATAAAGGTCGAATTCAATAAAAAAGACTGACGCCGATCAAAAAGCGTGGAACACCTGCCGAGCGTTCTACGCCTTTCATTCGTCGTCAGCCTTCAGGTCAGAGACCTGTTAGGGTTTCAAATTCTACGCCGTCTGAAGTGCGTCAACGCCCTTTCTTCAGACAGCAACAACACTTGTACAGATTCATATGGTTTCCAAGCATTTTGCGAGCACCCCAAGTGTATGATGGAAATCTATCGCTGTCAACTTGCGTCGTTGACGCGGCATGTTGGGCTGTTCTTACGTCCATTATGCCATTTTCAGCGCCGCCAGCACGGTATCCCCGTAACTCTGCATTTGCTCTCGCAAGAGGCGCTGCGCTTCAGGCAAGTCGCCTGCTTCGATGGCATGGTACAGTCTCTCATGCCACTGAATATGGGTGTTCAATTCGTGGGGACTGCGGGGCGCTCGTGCGTGGCGCAGCGCTTCGAGCAGGCGCAATTGATTGAAAAGCTGTGCCATCGCCTGTATGGTGAGCGGTTTACCTGCTATCTGGGCAAGCGTTTCGTGAAAACGAAACACCGCTTCCATTGCCGCCAACCAGTCGCCTTTGTAGGAGTGCTTCCGGGCAGCGTCCATCAAGGTGCCAAGTTCCTGAAGCCCGGACTTGGTCATCGTCTGCAACGCCCATTCCAGCGCAAGCGCCTCCACTGCGATGATCAGGGCGAAAACTTCGGCGGCTTCGTCAGGCGTGAATGACCGCACGTAAACGCCGTGCCGCGCGTGCTTCACCACCCAACCATCCTGTTCGAGTAACCGTATGGCATCACGAACGGTGTTCTGGCTTACGTCGAACGTCTTTGCCAGCGAGAGTTCAATCAACCGCTCACCGCTCAGATAATCGCCCTTCAGGATCGCCTCACGCAGGGCTGCCGCAACCGTTTCGGCGCGGGTGGCTTTGGTCACGACGACGCCCATGAAGGAGACATCGCGCCGTTGGTGGTCAATTGTTCGATATTCTCGCCATCTGGCGTCATCACATACACCTCGTCACGCCCGCTTTCATCCGACGTGAAGATGATTCTGCCGTCAGAGGTAACGGCAATACCCCATTCATACCGTTCGCCATCCTAGACGATGCGGCTTGTTGCGGAATCAGGGTCGAGGCGGGCAATCGCCGAACGCCCCTCGCCCTCGGTAAGATAGTAGATGCTGTTGTCCGGTGCGATCACGGGCGACCAGTCTTTGATGTCGTTGTCGGTCAGGAATTCGGGTTCGCCTTCAACTTCACCATCATCGGACAAGGTGAGCCGCGCGATTTCCCACGTGCGAGCATCGGCGTTAGAACCATTGGTGAAAACGATGGTATTCCCCTGCCAATGAGGGAAACTGTTTCGCGCACCATCACTGAAGAGTTCTTCGGGTTCGCCGCTGCCATCGGCACGCACGCGGTAGAGATCGAAATTGCCGTCACCGCGCACATCCGATGAATAGATAATCCATTCACCGTCAGAACTCCACGCCGGATAACGGTCATTGACGGTGTTCAAAGTCAGGCGGCGCTGGCTTCGTCCATCCACATCCATCACCCATAATTCATAGTCGCCGTCGCTGTCGGTGATGTAGACGATGCGCTCGCCATCGGGTGACACGGCAGGATAAATATCGTTGAGTGATGAGCTTGTCAGGCGGGTTTCATGCTCTGTCACCAGATTCAACGTAAAAATGTCGAAGTTGTTGTTGCGCTCGGCGGTATAAACCAGCAAAGCGTTCAAATCACCACCCGACGCACTCGGCGTTAACTGGCTCAAAGGGGTGGCGGTTGCTTCCCCTACGGCTGTCGGTAGTGCGCTCTGACTGGTTGCTTCTGGCGTTTCGCGCGAACTCGGCGTACCTGCCCTATCGGTGACGGCGAGTGCCGTTTCAGTCTCTGCCAGATCGTTCGCGACTTGCTCTTGCAAGACGCTGTTGACCACCAGCGCGAGAACGACAATCACCAGCGTCAGCAAACCACAACCGAGCAGCCCGCCAAGCGCCATGCTGAAAACCAGATTCGGCTTCCGCTGTGAGCGACCACGCCGCGGTACGGCGGGCACGCTGCTGCTTGCCCCTACCGAAGCGTAAGACGTACCCGACGATGGCGGTGGCGGGATGTAGGGCGCGGTGGGTTGCGGCATCTGCTCCACAGGGGGAGCAGCAGAAAGCGCCATACCGGGCTGCGTGTCATAGAGATTGACGACGGGCGGATTCACCGCATGGCGCAGCGCTTCCGCCAGACTCATTGCGTCCTTGTAACGTGACTCGCGGTTTTTGCTCAGGCACTTGAGAATGACATGCTCGACAGGCAGTGGAATATTGGGATTGATCGAGCGCGGCGGCGGTGGTGGCTGTGTGACGTGCATCACGGCAATGCTGTAAGGGGTGTCACTCTCGAACGGGCGGCGTCCGGTTGCCATCTCGTACAGCATCACGCCCAGCGAATAAATGTCACTGCGATTATCGAGCGATTGCCCCTGCGCCTGTTCGGGACTCATGTAACTCGGCGTACCGACGACGCCCTGCGTCGTAATGCTGCTCACCGGATCGCCAAGAATGCGGGCAATACCAAAATCCGTCAGATACGCGCCGCCGTTGTCGTCCATCAGGACGTTGCTGGGCTTCAGGTCACGGTGGAGTACGTTTTTGCTGTGCGCATAATCCAGCGCTGGCGCAATTTGATCGAGCAGTTTGACAATCTGGTCGAGATCCATCGCGCCGTTTTCCAGCAGGTCGTCGATTGACCCACCCGCCATATAACGCATCACGATGTAGGGCTGCTCGTTTTCTTCGCCGTAATCATGCACCGGAACGATGTTGCGATGCTCAAGCTGAGCGACGATTTTGACTTCACGATGGAACCGCTGCATGTAGGTGTCGTCGTTGAGATACTGGTTGGGCAGCATCTTGATGGCAACGGTACGATTCATGGAGACCTGATGCGCACGATAGACCGACGCCATGCCGCCCCGTCCGATCAGTTCGAGAATTTCGTATCCACCGATTTTCTTGCCAATCAGATCGTCTGTCATCAGGCTTCCTGCACGGTGTGCCTCGCCGCTGGCACACGATGATGCGGATAAAAGCGGGGATCGTTCACCCCGCCTCACAACATTTGCCAATCTGAATTCCGTTAAGTCGATTATACGGTAAGGTCGGAAGTTCGTCCAAACCACCTCGTTTTGCAGTATAGTGGTGAATAAATCAGGAGAAGGCATCCATGAATGCACAGGACATTCTGAAATACGGCGATAGTTTTTTTCGCAATACACTGGATGGTCTCCCAATGGAGACGTGGGAAACGGGGGGCGTCTGTGGGGTCTGGTCGGTCAAAGACATTGTGGCGCATCTCGCATCTTACGAACTGATGTTGAACGACGTTTTG
>DATGQJ010000175.1:0-12928 GCA_035304265.1 Oceanobacillus sp. | reverse complement strand
TATTGGCGGCGGCGTCGCCGGGATGACGAAACACTTTCTCTACCGCGCCCGCCTTCCGTGCGGTTTCTGCTGCGGCATCATCGCTGTCAAACCCGACGACGCTAAACTGCTGCTTCGCCTCTTTAAGCGCGTTGTAGCGTTTGAGTGCCAGCCCAACCGATGTTCCAATACGTCCTAATCCAAGTATTCCGACGGTGATTGTAGTCATGAGAAAAACCTCTGGTGATTGGTAGTCTGGTTAGTCGTTTATTGAGAGAATTACCTTTTCTATAAAAATTACGTTCATTCTAGCGCTTTCCAAGATTGACCAACCACCTCAATTCGCATCGTCTGCCATCTGAAGGCGTTTTAATAATGGGTAAAGCGCGTGGTCGCGCCACTGCTCAACGTCGTCGGCGTGATGTGTGACGAGCCATACGGCATCGGGTGAGCCGCCTGTCTGAACAAGCAAGTCGCCGCTCCAAGCCGGATGCTGGACGTAGACGACGAATGCCCGCCGCCAGAAAGGTCGTGGATCGCCTTCGCTCAGGCGGCGGAACAAGGTTGGGAGAAATGCACGCACGAGCACGGCAACCGTTTTCTGCCAGACGGCAAGCGGATAGCGAATTTTGCCGACATCGTGCAGCAGCGCGGCAACCGCGAGATCGGAAGGCGTTTGATCCTGTGCCAGTACCGAGCGAAGGACGTTGAGGCTGTGCTGTTGTTCTGCCCGCCGCATTTGGTCGAACAGCGCCAGCAGAGGCGGAGTGAGGTACTCGGCGGCAAGCGCCCGATCAATGGGTCGCGCGAACGCGAACAGCGCCCGCACCCCTTGCCGGATGCGGTAGGCTGCGGTCATAGACCAAGTAAGAGACTGTATATCCGAATTGTCGGCTCGGTAATCAAGATGCCCAGAATGTTCGGAAGACCGGGAAGGCGGGCGAAACTGAGCAATAGCAGACCGAAGAAAATGTACATCGAGGTCTGCTGGTGACGCTGCCACTCCTGAGCGAGATCGGGCGGAAGAAGGGCAAGTACAATCTGCCATCCGTCAATTGGAAACAACGGGATCAGGTTGAATACGAACAGCAGGATATTCAGGAAGATGATGCGGTCCAAGATGGTGACAACAATATCGGGAAGTCCAAGCAGGGTTTGAAAGCCGATGATTCGCACAATGAGCGCAAACACCGTTGCCAGCAACAGGTTGGAAATCGGTCCCGCCGCAACCGCTGCGAGCCAGCGCCAGCGTCGGTTTTCCAAGGGCATTCGGTATGGCGAGATCGGCGCGGAGCCGAGAATACCGAAACCGAGTACGGCGAACATGAGCCAGCCGACCCAGTGGATATGCACCAACGGGTTGAGCGTGAGTCTGCCCAGACGCGCGGGTTCGGGATCGCCCATTTTCCATGCAACGTAATTATGTGCGAATTCGTGAATGGTCATGCCAAGCCCAAGTGCGATCAAATTGGCAATCAGCAGTTCAGGCGTCAGGTTCAGCAGCAAGGGAAAGCTCCGCTTATCGTTTTGAAGGTGAAGCAACGGATTATAGCATAGAGGAGGCGAAGATCGTTAGAATAGTGTTCAATATCAGGTGTTGGTCATGAATCGAAACATCAATGTGGGTGACCGCGTACAGATGAAGAAGCCGCACCCATGTGGCAGTGATGAATGGCTTGTCTACCGCATTGGGGCGGATATTGGCATACGTTGTGTTGGATGTGACCGGCGTGTGATGCTGGCTCGCAGCGAATTCTTCAAGCGATTGAAGAAAATTGTATCGCCAGCAGCCACGAATGAAGGGAGCGCACTTTGAAGAAAATCCTGTTTTTGATGTCAGACACCGGGGGCGGACACCGTGCGGCGGCGGAAGCCATCCGCGATGCATTGTTGACCAAATATGAAGCAGAGATCAAGCTGGTAGACGTTTTTCGCTCCTATTCTCCTTTTCCTTTCAAATATATGCCGGAGTTTTACCCGTGGTTGATCAACCACAGCAAATCCTCGTGGGGGGTGGGTTATAAGCTCTCCAATTCGCGTCGCAACGCCCGCACGCTCTCGCGTGGTATGTACGTGACCATGGAAAGCGGTATGAAGCAGATGCTTCGCGATAACCCCGCCGATGTCGTGGTCTGCGTACATTCGGTCCTCACGCGCGTCTCGATGCAGGCGCTGCTGTCGTTTGAAAAACGTCCGCCGTTCATCGTCGTCGTGACCGATCTCGTCTCGACCCACATGTTCTGGTATGACCGGCGGGCGGATCGCACCTTGTTGCCCACACAACCCGCCTATGAACGCGGATTGTGGGCGGGCTTGAAGCCCGAACAAATGCGGATCACCGGGCTGCCTGTACATCCCCGCTTTGCAGAAGGACTCACCGACAAAGCGACGGCTCGCGCTGCATTGGGCTGGGACCCCGATCTTCCTGCGGTGCTCGTGGTTGGCGGCGGCGAAGGCATGGGACCGATTTACAAGACTGCCCGCGCCATCGACAGCCGCAAGCTGAAGTGCCAGCTTGCTATCATCACCGGAAGAAATCAGGCGCTTCAGGATCGGTTGAATGAAAGCGTCTGGAATCAGCCGACGCACATCTATGGTTTCGTGACCGACATGCCGCGTTTGATGGCGGCGGCGGACATTCTGGTGACGAAAGCCGGACCCTCGACCATCAGCGAAGCTTGCATCGCCGGACTGCCGATGATCCTCTACGATGCCATTCCGGGGCAGGAAACGGGTAACGTCGATTACGTGGTTGAGAACAATGCCGGAGTGTTCGCGCCAAGCCCACGCGCGGTTGCCGAAAACGTGCAGCAGTGGCTGGCGGAAGGGCGCGAAGGACTAGAACGTCGCTCCAACAACGCGCGGCGAATCGGGCGTCCCAATGCCGTCTGGGAGATCGCCGACGAAGTGTGGGCATATGCGCACGAACCGCTGATCCCGATCAACCGTCGCAACCTGCTCAAAGAGGTTGCCGCCGACGTAAAGCGCTTTATTCCATCCATCTAGTGAGGGCGCGGCGCTGCTGCGCCCTTCTTCACGACAAACTGTAAAAAGCTGGTAAATTTCATGCGTGGTTTGGCACGCACCGTGCTATCATTTCTCTCACCTATTCCCAGAGGAGATTCTCTATGCGTTTGAAATGGTTGGCATTTTTGCTGATCGGTCTGTTAGGCGTCAATCTGGTCGCGGCGCAGGATGAGATACCGCCTGCCGAGATCGTCAACGACGAGGGTGGTCCCGTCGTGATCAGGGGAACGCTCACCTATACCAACGTGCTGTTTACGGCAGGCGTCGCGCAGCCCGTGATCATTTTGGAAGATCAAGGCGGCTTTGTCGAGCGAAACAAGGGTTTCCTCCTGCCCCCGGAGTCGCAGGTCTTGGGGCAGCTTACCTCAGATTTCTATTCGCCTCCCGTAAGCTACAGCCTGTCGCTCCCCGGAGTGCCGCAAGGCACGCTGCACGACGTTGATAACGACGACGAGGAAGACGTGGGTGTACAAATCTTCGCCATCGCCTACTGGACGAACATCTTTGGCGATCCCTATCTGGAAGAGCGCGATTTGTTCGGCGGCGGTTGGTCGAATGCGTATGCTTCCACCCGTTCCAGTGAAGACCTTGAGACATCCGATGAGATTGTGGGCGGCAAGTTCGTGGTCTATGCGCCCGACGATCAGCAGGGTTTTCCTTCCAGTTTTGGCGAGGATGGTTTCTTATTCACAGGTGACGAGCCGACGGTATTGCTGCCGCAGGGTTACACCGTTGTGGATATGGACACCGATCCTTTCACGTTTGATCGCTCTCGTGAACCAATCATCGACCTGATTGAGCCGGAACTCTCTGCGCTTGACGACTTTTCCAACCTCAGCTACACCGAAGCCTTTGACGCGATGCTCGAAAAGTTCCGCACCGAGTATCCGTTTACCGAATACAAAGGCATTGATTGGGATGCGATGGAAGCCGAGTTCCGTCCGCGCTTTGAAGAAGCGGAAGCCAACAGCGACGTGGATGCTTATCTGTTCGCCATGCGTGACTTCGTGTGGGCGATCCCCGATGGTCATATGGCAACCTATCCCGGCGGTTTGGCGCTGGATAGAGAATTCCTCACCAATACGGCGGGTGGCTTAGGCATGGCGATTGGCGACGTAGATGACGGGCGCACGTTAGTCTACTTCCTCACACCCGGCGGTCCGGCGGAAGAGGCTGGCATCGAATTAGGTGCGGAAATTCTGGAAATCAATGGCGTACCCACTGACGAGGCGGTAGAGGCAATCGTGCCTTACTCCTCGCCCTTCAGCAACGATACCACCCGCCGCTTACAGCAGCTTCGCTACGTGCTGCGCTCGCCGCTGGGTACGGATTTCGAAATCACCTATCAGAACCCCGGCGCTGAAGCTGAAACGGTTACTCTGACTTCCGTTGAGGAACGCGCCAGTTTTGCGATTTCCTCGTTCAATCGTGGGGTGACAGGAATCGAACTGCCTGTCGAATTTGAACTGCTGGACAGCGGTTACGGCTATGTCAAAATCAACAGCTTCTTCGACAATGAACTGCTCACCGTTCAGCTATGGGAACGCATGATTCAGACGTTGAAGGAGGCACAGGTTCCCGCTATCATCATTGACATGCGGAACAACGCCGGCGGTAGCGGCTTCCTTGCCGACCAGATGGCGGCATATTTCTTCGATGAGCCGCTTGTGCTCGGCAACGGTGCAATGTACGACGAGGCGACGGGTGATTTCTATGTCGATCCCAACACGCCAAGCCGCTTCTATCTCCCGTCGGAAGATCTGCGTTATCACGGCGAAGTTGCAGTTCTCGTAGGTCCAAGCTGCTCCAGCGCTTGCGAATTCTTTGCCTATGATATGTCGCTCGAAGATCGCGCTGCCATTGTCGGGCAGTATCCAACCGGTGGTATGGGTGGCGGCGTTGAGGATTTTGCCATGCCGGAAGGTCAGTTCGTGCGTATGCCCGTAGTACGGAGTCTCGACGTAGACGGCAATATCATCGTTGAAGGTCCCGGTGTCGTGCCGACGGTACAGGTGCCGGTCACGCTTGAAAGCCTGATCAGCGCTGACGATGTTGTGTTGGAAGCGGCGGTAGAACATCTCGACAGTGTGTTCGGCGCACCACCCGAAGATTTGGTCGTGCAGGATGCTGGCGAGATTGCCGTCGGGGATGAAGTAACGGGTGAGATTGATCAAGATGAGCGTATTCGCTACACGTTGGTCGCCGAGGAAGACGTGACCGTGACCATCACGCTCGACGGCGAGGACGACTCGGTTGATCCTTACCTGCGCATTTACGACGCTGACGAGAATCTGCTCACCGAGAACGACGACATCCAGCTTGGCGTGCAGATCAATTCCAGAATTGAAGATTTCTCGCTTTCTGCTGATGAAACCATCATCGTCGAGGTAGGCACGTATGACGACGGTTCCAGCGGTACGTATACGCTGACCATCAGCGAAGCCGCATCTGAATAAGTGAGGCTTTGAAACCGCAGGAGTGATACACCCCTGCGGTTTTCTTTTGTGTGTGAAATGAAGTACAATTGTATGCCTCTTTGTAAGAAAACACTGGGAAGTGCTATGTTGACCCGTGTATTAGAATCCTGTACTATCCCTATCCTTATGACTGATTGGTACTGTGGGGAGTAATTATTGTGAAAGCTGTGATTCTCACGGCAGGACAGGGGACGCGGTTGCGCCCCGTGACACTGACGATGCCGAAGTCGCTGGTTCCTGTTGCCAACCGACCTTTGATTGCATATGCGCTCGACGTTTTGAAGAATGCGGGCTTGACTGAGATCGCTATCGTCGTCAACGATCTGGATTCTCCGATTGTCGCCCAACTTGGCGATGGCGCTTCTCTGGGGGTTCATCTTTCTTACATCGCCCAATCCGAGCAGTTGGGCATGGCGCACGCGGTTGGCTTGTGCCGTGATTTTGTGGGCGACGAACCGTTCGTGGTGCTAGCGGGCGATAACATTTTTCAGGACAGGATGGAACAGTTACTGCGCAGTTTCCCAACGTCCAGCGCCGAACTTGCTGTTGCTCTCATCGAAGTCCCCGACCCGGAACGTTTCGGTGTCGCCGAAATTAAGGATGGGCGAATCACCTACGTTGTCGAGAAATCGAAGAATCCGCCGTCAAATCTCGCTATCTCCGGCGTGTATCTGTTCCGAAAATCGATCTTTGAAGCCATTGATAACATCAAACCATCATGGCGCAACGAACTCGAAATTACCGACGCCATCGACTACATCATCAAGCAAGGGCATGAAGTCCATCCCTACAAGTTACGGGGTTGGTGGATCGATGCCGGAAAACCCGATTCGATCATCAACGCCAATCAACTTATTTTGAGTGATGTCCCTTATATTCCCGCGCCCAATAGCAACAGCCATATCATCGGGCAGTCGGACGTTTCGCCGCGCGTGATTCTAGGCGAGAACAGCCAGATTGAGGACAGCGTGGTGCGTGGTCCTGTCATCATTGGCAATAATGTCGTCATTCGCAACAGCTACGTTGGTCCCTATACCTCGATTGGCGATAACGTCGTGCTGGAAAACTGCGAAATCGAAGCCAGCATCGTGATGAAGAACTGCGCCATCCGCAATATTCCGGGGCGCATCGATTCCAGCCTGATTGCCGATAACTCTCAGGTATCGACAGCGCCACACGTGCCAGCGACCCGCCGCTTCATTCTCGCCGAGAACAGCTACGTACAGATATAGGGAATGCATGTCACAACGAACTGAAACGCTCAAACAGGCATTGACCGATGCTCGCCAGCATCTCAATCGTGTACTCGATCAGGTCGGGGATCGATGGGAGACGCAGGTTTACTTCGATGGTGCGCAGTGGAATGCTCGCCAGCTTCTGATCCATCTCGTCATTGCAAATCAGGGATTGAACAATCAGGCGATGGGCATCGCCGAAGGGCGCGAGGTCATTCCGGCGGATTTTGACGTGAATCGTTATAACCAGCGTTCCGTAGAAAAACGCGCCGAAATGTCGGTTGACGAAGCGCGAGCCAGCCTTGAGGAATCACTTTCCGCGCTTTTAACATGGCTCGATTCGGCAGACGACGTGGCGCTGGATAAGACCGGACGCCACGCCTCGCTGCGTATCTTGTCCGTTGAGCAAATCGTGCGGCAAACTGCTGAACACGAACGTATACATGCGAACGATCTCGCCAAAGCACTGAACATCGCCGTCTAAAGGAACAACTATGCCGCTTTCGATCTGTGTGTATTGCTCTGCCAGCAACAATATTCAACCGGAGTATTTTCAACTCGCTGCCGATCTGGGCAAGGCAATCGCCGCGCGTGGCGATACGTTGGTTTACGGCGGCGCGACGGTGGGGCTGATGGGAGAAATCGCCCGTAACGTGCAAGAGGGTGGCGGCAGGGTGGTCGGGATCATTCCGCAATCGCTGGTCGAACACGAGATCGCCTATCAAAACGCCGACGAGTTGATTGTGACCAACGGTTTCCGTGAGCGTAAAGCCATGATGGAAGAACGCGCCGATGCTTTCATCACGCTGCCCGGCGGGTTGGGCACGCTCGAAGAACTCTTTGAGATCATGAACTTGCGCCAGTTGCGATTGATTAACAAGCCATTGGTGATGCTCAATCACAATGGCTTCTATGACCCGCTGTCGCGATTGCTCGAACACATGCAGGAAGCCAATTTCGTGCGCGTGCCGTTGCATTCACTTTGTTACTTCTCACTTGACGTACCTGATACATTCACTTACATTGATAAGTGGCAGACATTACAAATTGGATGACTGTCACACTCATCCTTTTATTTTGCTTCTAGCATTACAACGAGGATAACGAATGATGCGTTCATTGGTCGCCCCTGCTGAAATCCCTGACGACAGTGCATTCACATTGCGGCGCAACTTGTCTCTGGAAAGCCTTGAAGAAGCATTGATGAATAACGACATCATGTGGCTTGACTGCGTAAACCCTGAAGATGAAGAAATCCGCTGGTTGGAACAGCATCTTCACCTGCACCCCGCAGTCGTGAGCGATTTGCGCCGTGAAGACCGTCGTCCCGCACTGATGGTCTACCCGGAATATCTCTTCTTGTCGCTGTTTCAGGCACGAGTGGAGAAGTCGGTAATCATCAGTGACGAGATTCACTGCATTATCGGACCCAACTTTTTTCTCACCGTGCGCAACGAATCCAGCAGCGCCGTTGATGGTGCTTACGAACGCGCGGCGCAAAATTCCGAATACTGGCGGCGTGGAGTCATCTACTTTCTCTATCTGGCGATGCAGTTCATCATCGATTCGTACTACCCGCTGATTGACCGCATCAGCAACCAGTTGAACAAGCTGGAAGAGCAGGCGATGGTCAATGGCGGCAAAGAGTTACAGCGTTCGGTCTTTCGCCTCAAACAGCAGTTGATTAACCTGCGCCAGATGGTGGCGCCGCAGCGTGAAGTGATCTCCAACGTCATCGGTGAGGAACGCCTCTCAAAAACCAGCGAGAACCGCGACCTGTTCCGCCACCTCTACGAACGCCTTTTGCGTGTGTACGACGTGATTGACGCGCAGCGCGATCTGGCGAGCAACGTGCTTGACCTGATCGAAAGTCAGGAAGCCACCAATCTTGCCAATGCCGTCAGCCGCCTGACTGTCATCTCGATGATCTTCCTGCCGCTGACGTTTCTGGTCGGGTTGTTCGGGTTGAATTTCATCACCACCGCCCCCGAATGGACGATCCCGCTGCCCGGCGACTGGGTATTCGGGATGATCCTGATCATCACCATCATCAGCGGCTTCATTCTCGCGGTGTATTTCCGAAAGCGCGGTTGGCTATAACAAATCCATCTGTTCAGGTCCAGATGGTTTCTGGGAAGGGGGGGATGATGACAATTGGCGTTCCTCGAGCCATGCCGGATCAGGTCCCTCCCAGCCAAATCGTTTGAGATTGACGCGCTCCTTCGCATCAAATTCCACGCCTTCGTGCCGGAGCCGCCCGCGTTGTATGGCGGATGACGGGCTTTCCGCTGGCAAGCTGATTCCCCCTTTGCTGTTGATCACACGATGCCAGGGGATGGTCGGCTCATCCACTCTTGAAACGGCGTTCATCGCGTCGCCGACCCAGCGCGGACCGAGCCTGCGGTAAACTTCCGGGTCTACGCCTTCCGGCACGGGGATCATAGCGGCGATTTGCCCGTAAGTCGCCACCTTGCCATGAGGAATCTGCCGAACGATGTCCCATACGATTCGATTGAACGACTGCGGATCGGGGAGTTGGTAGCTCATAACCTGATTCTCGCTTTTTTGTTCGTCGCTAAACATAGTTATACTCTACAATCGCATACGCTGTCCCTCTGAAAGTTGTCATTTAATCAGAATTTCATGCAGAAACGAGGAATATCCGGTGTTTGAAGCGAAACTTCAGGAATTGAAAGACCGCTTGATGGAAGTCGCCGCGTACAGGTCGGCGGCATCGGTGCTGGAATGGGATCAGGCGACCTATATGCCTGACGGCGGCGCGGAAATGCGCGGACGCGCGTTAGCCCTCATCGGCAAACTCTCACACGAGAAATTCACCGACCCCGCCATCGGTAAACTGCTGGATGAACTTCAGCCCCACGCCGAGACCCTGCCTTACGACGATGACAACGCGGCGCTGATTCGTGTGACCCGGCGCGAATACGAAAAGCTGGTCAAAGTGCCGCCCTCGTTTGTCGCCGAATTCTCCGAACATAGTTCGATGCTCTATATGCTGTGGGCACGCGCTCGCCCCGAAAACGACTTTGCTTCCCTGCATCCACACCTCGAAAAAACCCTCGACCTCAGCCGTCAATTTGCCGATTTCTTCCCCGGTTATCAGCATATCGCCGATCCCTTGATCGACATGAACGATTATGGGATGAAAGCCGAATCGGTGCGCGAAGTGTTTGGCAAACTGCGCGAAGAACTTGTACCAATTGTGAAGGCGATCACCTCGCAGGAACCCGCCGATGATTCCTGCATCCACCTGTATTATCCTGAGGATAAACAGCTCGCGTTTGGTTTAGAGGTCATCAAAGACTACGGCTACGACTTCGAGCGCGGACGGCAGGACAAGACTCATCATCCCTTTGCAACCCGCCTTTCAGTGGGCGACGTGCGCATCACCACGCGCGTACAGGAGAATTATCTGGCGGACTGCCTCTTCAGCACGCTGCATGAATCCGGTCATGCCATGTACGAGCAGGGGACAAATCCCGCTTACGAAGGCACGCCGTTGGGCGGCGGTACGTCCTCAGGGGTTCATGAGAGTCAGTCGCGCACGTGGGAGAACATCGTCGGGCGCAGTCGTGGCTTCTGGGAGCACTATTACCCGCGTCTGCAATCCTATTTCCCGGAACAGCTTGGCAAGGTTCCGCTGGATACGTTCTACCGCGCCATCAACAAAGTCGAGCCGTCACTGATTCGCACCGACGCCGACGAAGTGACCTACAATCTGCACGTCATGATCCGTTTCGATTTCGAGCTTCAACTGCTTGAAGGGAAACTAGCAGTCAAGGACTTGCCGGAAGCGTGGCACGCTCGTTATCAGAGCGATCTCGGCGTTCGTGCGCCCGATGACCGTGACGGTGTGCTGCAAGACGTTCACTGGTATGCGGGCGTGATTGGCGGTGTCTTTCAGGGATACACGCTCGGCAATATCATGAGCGCCCAGTTCTACGAAGCGGCGTTGAAGGCACACCCCGAAATCCCGTCCGAGATCGCACAGGGGCACTTTGGCACGCTGCACGGCTGGCTGAAAGACAACATTTACCAGCATGGCAGCAAATACACCGCCTCTGAACTACTGGAACGGATAACGGGCGGCGGGCTGCGTACCGAACCCCTGATCAACTACCTGAAAGCAAAATACGGGGAACTTTACCAGCTATAAGCTATCAAAGGGCGCATGGCTGTGTGCCCTAGAGTGTGTCTGAAATTCCTACGGAAGAAAAATCTCGGATACGCGCCGGGCAGACACATAGGTCTGCCCCTACCCACAAACCTATTCCGTAGGGCGAATCAATATGTTCGCCCAAGCGAAGCATCCCTGCACATCCGCCCAGTAGGGGCGCACCTGCGTGTGCGCCCAGAGAGCCGACTTTGATTTCATGATTGCCCCTCTCTCACGCAAAATTAGAGGGACATAACCCTTGTGATCTCCCCTTCTCCCCGCTTGCGTGGGAGAAGGGGCTGGGGGATGAGGGGTATCGCGTGCAGAACACGCCCTAAACCCCATTCTCCTTCAATGCTGCTTGCAGTTCGTCCGCCGTCGGCGCGTAATTGCCCACCCGCCGCACCACTAAACCGCTGGCGTAATTGGCGAGCATGGTTGCTTCCTCTGGCGACGCGCCAGTCGCAATCGCCAGCGTCAACACGGCAACGGCGGTGTCACCCGCGCCAACCGTATCGTATACGTCGGTGATTTTGGGGGCGGGGCAGTGTACGGTTTTGCCATCGTGGGTTGCCAGTGTTGCACCTCGCGCCCCGCGCGTGATCACCATACAGCAGGTCAGCTTCAAGTTTTGGCACAGTTCCAGCGCCGCCGCCGCGTAATCGTCGTCGGTGACAAGTTCGCGCCGTAGAAACGCCTGTGCTTCTTCCGCGTTGCATTTCACCACGCCGAAATTTGCGTACTTGTCCAGTTGCCCCTGAGCGTCTGCTGCCAGCAATGGGGCATCACTGCGCTCGGCAGCCAATGTGCGGATAGTCTCCACCAGCGCAGGCGTGACCAAGCCGATGTGATAATCGGAGATCAGAACCGCATTCGCATGTTGGATGCGTTCCTGAATCAAACCGCGCACCTGTCGTTCCGTCACGTCGGAAATCGGTTCGCGGGAGAGTTTATCCAGCCTTGCGACCTGCTGCGGAAATCGCAGTCCCATCTGCGCCATTACCCGCGTTTTGACTGTTGTCGGTCTTCCGCCATCGACCACCAGCGCCGAAATGTCGATGCCCCGTGCCTGTAGTACCTGCCGCAGCGCCGTCGCTTCGGTGTCCGAGCCGATCACGCCGATTTGCGTAGCGCTGCTTCCGAGCGCGACGATGTTGGCAGCCGGGTTCGCTGCGCCGCCGGGGATCAACTGCCGCGCCTCGAATTCCAGCACCGGAACCGGAGCTTCACGGCTCAGGCGCGTCGTCCTGCCGATCAGATATTCATCCAGAATCACATCGCCGATCACCAGCACGTGCTGTCCGGCGAGTTTGGGTATGAGTAAAAGCATTGATGAGCCACACTGTACAGCCAATCGTAAGCTGTGAGTATGACTCGTTGGCGTGGTTCTGACTAGCGGGAACGGCGCTGCGGGCGGGGATGTTGAGAACGCTTCTTATCCATCACCATTCTGATCAAGCGCTGTTTTTCGGCGGTGCGAAGATGATCCTGCACGCGCAACTGAGGTTGATAAATCCATCCTAGCTCGTACACGGTCGTTTCTCTTTCGCTCCATACAACACGATTGTCCTATGGAACGCGATTCACGAGAACGTGCGCGAGATCAGATTTTCGACTGTACCAAAAGACAGGTCGTTACCAGTCTTCCGCCATACCGACCATCAACATGTGATGGACGCTTGCGTGAGGCGGCAGCGTCACCGCATAAACGACGGCGCTGCCAATATCACCCGGCGTCAAATAGGTATCCGGTGGCGGGTTTTCGCCCATCAAATCATTATCGACGTTGGCGGGGATGATGCCCGTCACCCGAATACCATAACGCCGCAGGTCTTTTTGCAACGCTTCGGTGAATCCATGTACCGCGAACTTGCTGGCGCTGTAAGCGGTGCCTCCTGCAAAACCGCGCAATCCGGCGGTGCTGCCGATGTTCACGATGTCGCCACGTTTCGCCGCGATCATCTTCGGCACAATTAGATGGGTGAGGTAAAACATTGCGCGGACATTGACGTTGAACAATTCGTCCCACGTTTCCA
>DATGQJ010000174.1:0-3366 GCA_035304265.1 Oceanobacillus sp. | reverse complement strand
TAACCTCGGCATGAATAGCCGGGGTTCGGGCTATAAATGAGCGCACGAACGCCGGGTCTGATCAAATAATTTGCACCGCTGTATTCCATAATCGTTTTATCAAGCTGGATATACAGATCGCGCAGGATGCGATCAATTTCTCCCTCTTGATAATCCATATACTCTGATGTTTCTTCGTCTTCTTTAATGTCATCATCAATGGGCAGACGTTTGCCGATTTCACCACCGCCCAAATTGTATTCGGCACGTGGAACCTCATCCCCCTCCAACTGGCTGTACAGCGTTATTTCCAGATAAGCCGTTGTTTCCGAATGCCCCGTTGCCCGCAAGTTCTCGTTGAGCTGCGCCTGAAAACTCCCTAGGAGTTGCCCCACCGTTTCCCATGGAATTTCGACTTTAGGTTGAGCCATGATCTTTGTATCCTTATGTAATTGTTTTTGCGGTTAATTATTTAATGACACTTTATGGAATTTTGTCACAGGATTGGCTTCAATCAGCGGGGTTTAACTGGAGCGATTGGTTTTTTTATGCTCGTGCTGTATTTCCAGCAACGCTGAAATCGGGTGCAAATTTAAGCTATAATAGGCATTAATCAAATCACCATTCGATTAAAAGGATTATTGACGATGCGAGATGTCGTGATTGTTGAAGCAGTGCGTACACCACTCGGCAGGCGTAACGGTTGGCTGCGCGAAACCCATCCGGTGCGGCTTGGTTCGTATGTTTTGTGCGAGGCGTTGGCGCGTGCCAACCTCGATCCGTCCAAAATCGAGCACGTACTCATGGGCTGCGTGGCACAGGTGAGCGAGCAAACCTTCAACCTCGCCCGCAACGTGGTGCTCGACGCGGGACTGCCCATCGACATTCCGGCGACGACGGTGGACTTTCAGTGTGGCAGCAGCCAGCAAACGGTGCATCTGGCAGCGGCGATGATTGCGTCAGGGCAGATCGACATTGCGGTGGCGGGCGGCGTCGAAAGCATGACCCGCGTGCCGATGGGATCGAGCCTCGGCAGCAACCCCATTGCGCCGTTCACCGAGCGCATGATGGAACAATACAATCTGGTTCCGCAGGGAATCGCCTCTGACGAGATCGCGCAAAAGTGGAACATCCCCCGCGAAGAACTGGATCAGATTGGCTACGACAGCCACATGAAGGCAGCGCGGGCAATGGAGCAGGGCGCATTCTCCCGCGAAATCCTGCCGATTGAAGGCGTGGACGATGAAGGCAATTCCATCCTTGTGACGCAGGATCAGGGCGTTCGTCCCAATGCGTCGCTGGAAAAGATGGCGACGCTTCAGCCCGCGTTTACACCCGACGGCGTGACGACGGCGGGCAACAGCAGCCAGATCAGCGACGGCGCGGCGGCGGTGCTGCTGACCACCGCGGAGAAAGCCGCCGAACTTGGATTAAAGCCACGTGCGCGTCTGGTTTCGATGGTGACGGTGGGCAGCGACCCACATCTGATGCTGACCGGTCCCATCGGCGCAACCCGCAAGGCGCTGGAAAAAGCGGGGATGACGCTCGACCAGATCGATCTGTTTGAAGTTAACGAGGCATTCGCGTCGGTGATTGCCATGTGGAAGCGCGAGATCGGCGCGGACATGAGCAAGGTCAACGTACACGGCGGCGCGATTGCGCTTGGGCATCCGCTGGGTGCAAGCGGCGCACGGTTGATGACGACGCTGCTCCATGCGCTGGAGACGCACGATAAACGCTACGGCTTGCAGACGATGTGCTGCGGCGGCGGCATGGGCACGGGGACGATCATCGAGCGGTTGAAGTGAGGTTTACACTCGACACCCCTCATCCCCCAACCTCTTCTCCCACGCAAGGCGGGTGTCTCAGCATCGCTGGGGGAAGGGGAGTGATCACGACATCAAAGTCCATAGCACGCTCTAGTTGAACTATACAAGATTGGGCGAGTCACCGACTCGCCCGCTATTCTTCCTCGACATTCGCCGTATGCGCCACCAGATGAAACTGTGGAAAATGTTTCATCTCCGGGTCGCCTGTGCTTTCCAGACTCACCCATTCGGAGAGACGCCGGATCAGATGAATGTCGTGCAGCCCGCCATCATGCGCTGTGCGGAAACGCACCCGCCACTGTTCATCGTCGGTCTGGGTCACGCTCACCAGTTGCAACCCCGTGATCTCACGGATGCCCGTAATCCCGCGTAGATAATAATCCGCCGCCTGTGCAGGCGCATCATAGCAGGAGCGTCCGCGCGTTTTTGCGACGTTGATTTCGCCGCGTCGGTGCTGCTCGACAATGGCGGACACATCATCGGCATCGACATGTCCATAACATACGCCTTCGGGTAAACAAACGAAGGTCGCGGCGAAACGATGCCCGCCAATGTGCGTTCCCTGCCATGCGCTGTCGCCTGCTGCGCGTTCCAACTCACGGAACACCGGAGGACCATATTTCGCGCAAGCCGCGTCACGCCTGCCGTTGGTGCAGACCACATAGATCGGCTCGTTGCGTCGCGCTGTCTCATACGCCGGATTGCGGGAAATGAGGGCGGGTATATCCAGACTCAGCAAATCCTCGTAGCTTTGCAACTGAAACTGATACAGACGCGGGTCGGTTTCATGTATGAGGGCAATGAATAGGGTGATCCCCTCACGGCGTCGTTCGCGCCTGATGAACTGGAATTTGCCGTTGGGGAGCAGCCATCCATCAATCTTATCCTTGATCGGCTGTGGCAGAGCGCTTTCGGGCAGCGCCTTGTTGCCCCACGCGCCCGTGTATTCCAAGAGAATCCATAGGTCAGCACGCGGCGCAGTCCCAAAGAGCTGCTCTCCTACCTGCCGCGAACAATCACTGCATAGAAGCGTTCTGGTCATTTTCTCACGCGAAAGTGTGCTATAGTCTGGCGCAAATGGTAACGGGTGTCGTCGGGTTCGCAAAGGGAGCGCTGTGAAATCAAGAGATGAAGTTTCGGCGGGCGGGGTGGTCTTTCGCCGAAACGAGGACGGTTTGGAAGTTTTGATCTGCAAAGACGCAGGTTATCACCGCTGGGTGCTGCCCAAGGGCTTAGTCGGCACAGGGGAAACCTACGAGCAAACGGCGCTGCGTGAGGTCGAGGAAGAAACCGGAATCAAGGCAAAGCTGATTGCGTCGTTGGGCGACCCGGAGCAATACGTGTACACGGCGCGTGGGGTGCGGGTTTTCAAGCGGGTGTATTACTTCCTGATGGAATACGAATCCGGCAGCATCGACGTTCACGACCACGAGATGGAAGACGTGCGCTGGGTGAGCGTGGACGAGGCGCTGGAAATGCTCGCCTACGATGGCGCAAAGCGGATGGTACGGGCGGCAGTGGAACGGATCGAATCGTAGAGCGTGTCTGAAAATTGGAC
>DATGQJ010000173.1:0-3821 GCA_035304265.1 Oceanobacillus sp. | reverse complement strand
TACATCGTCGTCACCTTCGGCTACAGTTTGGAATATGGTGGGCGCTTTGCAACTGTAGACGAGTTTTTCATCTATGAGGCGTATCGCGGGCGGGGCATCGGCACGCAAACGCTCGGCATGGTCGAGGCGTATTGTCAGGATCATGATCTCCATGCCATCGAGTTAGAAAACGAGCGCGGCAACTGGTCGGCAAAGCGCTTTTATGACCGTCTCGGTTTCCGAGACAGCGGGCGTTATTTGCTGGTGAAGCATGTCGGAGACTCGTAGGTAGCCGTTTGAAATAACCGGACAAATTCAATCATCACTTTTATGCAAAGGAACTCTCAGCATGTCCAAGGTATCCGAAATTCAATCTCGTGTTGCCCAACAGCGCGAGGACATCATCACCTTTCTCAAAGACCTGTGCGCGATTCCGAGCTATGACAGCAAAATCCGCGAGGTCTGCGAACGCGCCGAAGCAGAAATGCGAAAGCTCGGCTTTGACGACGTTTGGTTCGACAAGATGGGCAACGTCGTCGGGCGCATCGGCTTGGGCGAAACCAAGCTGCTCTATGACAGTCACCTCGATACCGTCGGCATTGGCGACCCCGACGAATGGGAATGGGACCCGTTCAAAGGCAAGGTCGAAAACGGGGTCTTTTTCGCACGCGGCGCATGTGACGAAAAAGGCAGCACCCCCGGCATGATCTACGGGCTGGCGCTGGCGCGTGATCTCGGCTTGCTGGACGGCATTACCGCTTACTACTTCGGCAACATGGAAGAATGGTGCGACGGAATCGCGCCCCACGCGCTGGTCGAGGCAGAAGGACTGCGCCCGGATTTCGTCGTCATCGGTGAGCCAACCAAGATGCAGGTCTATCGCGGGCACAAAGGGCGCGTGGAGATCCAAGTCGTCGCCAAAGGGAAAAGCGCCCACGCCGCCAGCAACTTCCTCGGTGACAACGCCATCTACAAGCTGCTGCCGATCATCGACGCGATCAGCAAACTGGAGCCGGAACTGGGTGACGATCCCTTCCTCGGTCATGGGCGCATCACCGTCACCGACATGCACGTAAAAACGCCGAGCATCAACGCCGTGCCCGACGAAGCGCTGATCTACATTGACCGCCGCGTGACGTTTGGCGAAACGCCGGAAGCCGAACTCGAACGCATCAAGCGCATCATTGGTGATCGCAGCGACATCGAAGCCTCGATTCTGTTTTACGACGAGCCGAGCTACACCGGTTTCGTCTTTCCGGTGGACAAAATCTATCCGGCGTGGGCGCTGCCTGAAGACGATCCGTATGTGCAGGCAGGCGTGAAGGCGGGTGAAATGCTCTGGGGCACGCCCCTGCCGACGGGCAAATGGGACTTCTCCACCAACGGCACCTACTGGATGGGTAAGGCAGGCATTCCCAGCATCGGCTTTGGTCCCGGCGACGAAGTCCACGCCCACAGCGTGATCGATCAGGTGCCGCTGGATGACGTTGTTCGCGCGACGGAGTGGTATGCGCTGCTTCCGTCGCTATTGAAAAAAGGTTAAACATGATTCTGGTGATTGGGCGGTTCAGCATCGATCCGGCGCAGCGGGAGGCGTTCCTGACGTTTGCGCGTGAAATGGTTGATCAGGAACGACAAACTCACGGCTGCATCGCGTTCGACATTTACGAGGACGTGACCACACCCAATGCCTTCCTGATGATGGAACAGTGGGAAGACGAAGAAGTTCTGGACGCCCACACCAGTTCAGAGGAATTCGAGCGCAACGAAACCGCGCTCAATGAGTTCATCGTCGGTGAACCAAGTTGGGACGAGTACCAGTTTTGATAGTAGTGGGGCGCAAAGGTGCGCCCTTCTGTGGTATCTGACCCTGTGTATAATCAACGCTCATGCTTAACCCCTCAGGAGACACATCATGCAAACGGATTTACGTGGGCGTGACAGCATCGCGCCCGAACTGGAATGGACACGCGACGAACTGGATACCCTGCTCGACGTAGCATGGGATTTGAAGCGCAAGCGAGCAATAGGTGAACCTCATGCCCTGCTGCGCGATAAGGTGCTGGCAATGTTGTTCTTCTTCACCAGCACCCGCACCCGTGCTTCGTTCGAGGCTGGCTTTGCGCAGTTGGGCGGTCACCCACAGTTCATTGACAGCGAGACCACCCAGATCAGTCACGGCGACACCGCCAAAGAAATCGGCGAGATCATCGGGCGCTACGCAGACGGTATCGCCATTCGCCAGTGTGACTGGCAGTTTGGCAACCAGTACATCCGCGAAGTCGCGGAAGCAAGCCGCGTTCCCGTGCTCAACATGCAATGCGATATCTTTCATCCGTTTCAGGCGCTTGCCGACCTCATGACCATCATGGAGAAGTTCGGGCGCGACCTGCGCGGCAAGACCATCAACGTCAGTTGGGCGTTCGCGTCCAGCTACCAGAAGCCGTTGAGCGTGCCGCAAAGCCTGATCCTGCTCATGACCCGCTACGGCATGAACGTGCGGCTGACTTATCCGCCGGAATTCAGCCTGATGCCGGAAATCGTCGAGCAGGCGAAGGAAAACGCGAAGAAGCACAAAGGCTCGTTCGAGATCGGGCACAACTTCGATGACGGCTTCAAGGGCGCGGACATCCTTTACCCGAAGAGTTGGGGCTGCTGGCTGACGACCACCGACAAGGAAGAATCGGCAAAGATCGGGCGCAAGTACAGCGACTGGATCACCGACGCGCGACGGATGAAGCTGGCGAATGAAGATGCGATCTACATGCATTGCCTCCCGGCTGACCGCAACATCGAAGTGACTGACGAAGTGATCGACGGACCGCAGAGCGTGGTCTACGACGAAGCGGAGAACCGCCTGCACGTGCAAAAGGCGGCGATGGCGCTCACCATGCGCTAGCTTTTCCTCTCACACCTAGCCCCTCTCTCTTGTGTGTGAGAGGGGCAAAACTCTAACCAATACCGGAGTAACGATGATTACCGACGAGAAGATTGAACAGACGCGGCAGGCGATCATGCGTATCCGCGAACTGCTCGACATCCTGAAACACGAAGTGGAACAAGGCGAGGAACGCTATAAGCAGTTGTTCGCCCAACTGACCCCTGAACAAATGGCGACCCTGAAAGAGAAGGACTTGCAACTTCAAGCCGCGTATTACCACGTCGAAGACCCCACCGCCATTGCCGATACCGCCCTGCAACTGCGCTTCGTCTGCCGCAATCTAGAGCGTGATTTCGAGCAGATACACGACAATCTGATGGCTGAGTGAGTAGGGACACGCAACTACGTGTCCGCTCGCTAACCCCCAGCGGACACAACGGTTGTGTCCCTAGGCGATTTCCGTCTTCATCCATCGGACTAATCAAATCTCCATTCGATTATGCGCTACAATACTCCCAAACAATTTTGGGAGTATATTGCCATGAAGACGGTTGAACAGTATTTAGACAGCCTTCGCGCCCGTAATATCCGCCTGTTTGTGCGCGGTCAGCGAATCCCGGCTGGTGAGGTGGTTGACCATCCGCTGATTGCCCCGTCCATACGGACGATTACCGAAAGCTACCGCCTCGCCAGCATTCCCGAATGGCAGGAGTTGTTCACGGCGCATTCGCGGTTCATCGATGGGCGCGTCAACCGCTTCACCCACATCTTTGAAACGCCCGAAGACCTGCTTAAGAAGATCAAGATGCAGCGGGTGTTGGGGCGCATCACCGGAACCTGCTTTCAACGCTGCGTCGGCATGGATGCGCTCAACACCCTCTACAACATCACCTACGAGATGGACACCGCTGAAGGCACGTCCTATCACCGCCGCTTCGTGGAGTATCTCAAATACGTCCAG
>DATGQJ010000172.1:0-4587 GCA_035304265.1 Oceanobacillus sp. | reverse complement strand
GTATTCGCACCCACCTCGAAGCATTGCGTGAACTCGGTATCGACGTGGTGAACAGCAGCGGCGCAGTCGAGTTCAAATCCGCCACGTGGGAACGCAAAGACATCGTTCTTGCGCAGGCAAGCGTGACGGCGACGGCAATTGTGTTGATGCTTGCGGCGCGGCTCGGCAAAGAAACCGTCATCGAGAACGCCGCCTGCGAGCCGCACATTCAGGAACTTGCCCACATGCTCACCGCAATGGGCGCAAAGGTTGAAGGCATCGGCTCGAACGTGCTGCGCGTTTGGGGGACGAACGAACTTGGCGGTGCGGATGTCACCGTGGGTCCCGATCACATTGAGGCGGCAAGCGTTGCCGCGATCAGTGCAATGAGCGGCGGGCGGGTGAAGATTGAGGGCATCCGTCAGAGTGACATGCGCATCATCGCCAAAAGTTTCTGGCGGCTTGGGATTCAGGTCGATATGGATGAAACCACGATGTACATCCCGCGCCACGAAACGCTCACCGTATCGAATCGTGAGGAAGATGTCGATTCATCCATCGAAACCGCGCCGTGGCATGGCTTCCCTTCCGACCTCGTTGCTATCGCCACCGTCGTAGCGACACAGGCACGCGGCACGTCGCTGATACACGAAAAGCTGTTCAACAACCGACTTTTGTTTGTAGATAAGCTCAAAGCGATGGGCGCACAAATCGTCCTCTGTGATCCGCATCGTGCCATCGTCATCGGACCTTCCCCACTACGCGGTATCTACATGGATACGCCCGACGTTCGTACCGGACTGGGCATGTTGGGCGCGGCACTTGTCGCCGAAGGCGAATCGGTCATCGACAATGCACAGGCGCTTGAGCATACCTTTGGCGATGTGCTCCCCAAGCTGCAAGCCCTGAACGCCAGAATCCACGTCGATGAAGACGCCTGAGCCTCAATTTCTCGACATCGATGGCATTCGCACCGCCCATCTGGTCGCACAACCGAAAGAGGGTGGCGAGGCGGTACTGGCATTGCATGGCTGGGGCGCGGACAGCACCCTCATGTACCCTGTCGGCGAACGTTTAGCGCCGCTCGGCTACCGGGTCTTCATGCCGGATTTACCCGGTTTCGGGCAAAGCGCCCTGCCGCCGACGACGTGGGGCGTCAGCGATTATGCTGCCTTCGTGCAGGCATATATGGATGCGAATCAGATTGAGCAGGTGTTTCTGATCGGGCATTCGTTTGGCGGACGGTTGGGGCTGGTGCTTGGAGCGGAGCAGTCAGGGCGTATTCGCAAAATGGCGCTTGCAGACAGCGCCGGAGTTCCGCCAAAACGCTCACTCAGCAGCAGGGCGAGGCTGGCGCTCTACAAGGGCATTCGGGGCGGACTGAACAAAGTCGGCTTGAAAGCAACGGCTGCCCACTTGAGCGCATGGTACAGCAACCGCTACGGGTCGGCAGATTACAAGAGCGCGGGCGCACTACGCGAAACCTTCGTGCGGGTCGTCAACGAGGACTTGCTGCCTTATGCTGCACGGGTTGCCTGCCCTACTCTTCTTTTCTGGGGTGAGAAAGATGATGATACGCCCCTCTAGCAAGGCAAAGTGCTAGAGAAAACCATCCCTGACGCCGGATTGATCGTCTATCCGGGGGCAGGGCATTACAGCTATCTTGAGCATCTAGGCGAGTTTATCAAGGTGGTAGACTACTTTTTTCGCAGTTAAATGAAGCGCCACATATGGTGAATATCCTACTTTTCGTTATCTCGATTATCTGGCTGATCGGCGCGTGTTTACGGGTCTATCGACACGCGCGTTATTACCAGATCGAAGAATACATGAGTCTGCGTTACCTGCGCTGGCTGTTCGCGGTGCGTCGTCGCTGGCTGCCCACCCGTCCATTGATCGCCTTCGGGATTGGGGCGGTGTTCAGCTTCATGTTCTCGGAGTCGCCGGATGGCATTTTGCCAGCGATTATCGGAACAGTGAGCGCGGCGGCAGCGGCTTATCCCCCGGCAGAAGGCGAAGTCAAAAAGGCGTTCCGCGCAACCGCACGCGCCAAGCGGTTACTCAGCGCAGCCTTCGTGATTGCGGCGGTTTTGATGCTTGTGGGGTTGTGGCTCGTAAGCAGGGTTTCGTTGGAAGGCTCGCCAGAAATACAGGTGATTGCCGTGAGCGCGTTGGGTTTCGCGGTGTTTCTCGCCGCCCCCTTCACTCTGATCGCGAGCAATCTCATCATGACGCCCGTAGAGGCGTGGTTCCGGCGCGGGTTCATTCAGCGGGCGCGGCGAGTATTGGACGAAGTTCATCCCGACGTGATCGGTATCACGGGAAGCTATGGTAAGACCAGCACGAAGTCGTACTTGGCGCACATCCTCAACGGACGCTATAAAGCCTACGCAACGCCCAAGAGCTTCAACACACTCATGGGGATTTGCCTCGCCACCAACAACAACCTCGCCAACGACCACAGTATCGACTATTTCCTCGTGGAGATGGGCGCATACATCCCCGGCGAAATCGCGCGTATCTGCGACCTCACGCACCCGCGAATCGGCGTGGTGGTCGAGGTGGGACCGCAGCATCTTGAACGCTTCGGATCGCTGGAAAACGTGGTGACGGCAAAGTACGAATTGATCAAGGCGCTGCCACCGGATGGAGTTGGCGTCTTCAACTGGGATAATCCCCACGTGCGCGAGATGTATGAACGTGGCTACCCCAACAACCGTATCGCCGTGAGCCGCGAGATCGATCTCAACAGCCCTGAAGCGCCGCGCTTCGTCGCAACCGATATACAGGAATCACTGGATGGCTTGCGGTTTACCATTCATGACAGGCAGACGGGCGAAAACGCGGAATTCACAACGTCGCTGCTGGGGCTGCACAACGTCACCAATCTCTTGCTGGCAACCGCCGTTGCCGTTCATGAAGGAATGCCTCTGCGTGAAGTCACGCGGCGTGTTCGCAGTTTGCAACCCGCCGAAAGTCGTCTGGAACGCAGGACATCACAGGGGATCACGATCATCAATGATGCGTACAGCGCCAATCCGGTAGGGGCAGAACAGGCGCTGCGCGTTTTGGGAATGCATACGACGGGCAAGCGCCTGTTGATCACGCCCGGTATGGTCGAACTTGGCGCATTGATGGAAAGCGAAAATCGCAAGTTGGGCGAAGTTGCGGCAAAGTACGCGACGGACGTGATCCTCGTTGGCAGTCAGACCGCGCCCATAAAAGAGGGCTTGATCCGTGCAGGATTTCCAGAAGAACAAACCTTGACCGTCGATACGCTTGGCGAGGCGGTGGATTGGTATCAGCGCAACCTGAAGGCGGGTGACACCGTATTATTTCTTAACGACCTGCCGGATACCTATTCATCTTGACGAAGGGAAAATAATGGAAATTGCCGAATCTGCGCTGGTAACGATCTCGGTCATCGTGATGGTGCTCGGCGTGATTCTCGCCTTCGTTCCGATCTTGCCGGGGGCGTTGATCGTATGGGCAATCGGCATCGTCTCAGCATGGTTGACTCAGTTCGAGCGCGTGACTCCTGTCGCCGCTATCGTCATGACGATATTGATGGTGATCAGCATGAGCAGCGACTACTGGCTGCCGATGTTAGGGGTGAAAACGTCGGGTTTATCGTGCCTCTCGGCAATTGGCTCAATTATTGGGGGTTTAATCGGCACATTCGTCATTCCAATTCCGATTGTCGGCACGCTGATCGGCACGGTTTTAGGGGCGCTGATCCTTGAATACGTGGTGTTGAGGGAAAAGACCAGAGCATTGCGGGCTGGACAGGTAGCGCTGAAGCTGTTCGTTATCGGGTATATACTGGAATTAGTGATGGTGTTTGCGATTGTTGCCGTTTTTCTGGTGAGTATTGCCAGTACAGGATAGCAGTGGTTGGTAGAAAGCGTGCGAAATGGAGTTCTTGGAATCCAGCCTGATCTTGTTTACATGCGGGTTGATGGGCATTGCCCTGATCATCTCCATCCTTCCATTTGTCCCCGGACCTGCGATTCTATGGGGTATCAGCCTCGCTTTTGGCATTCTCGATAACTTCAACCGTTTGCCCGTCCTCGCGTTTCTGTTTATGACGTTCCTGATGATTGCCGGATCGACCACCGACTTCTGGATGCCGCTGCTGGGCATGAAAGCACGTGGGGCAACACTGGGCAGTACATTGGCGACGATTGTGGGCGCACTAGCCGGAACCTTCTTCATCCCCGTTCCGGTATTGGGCACGCTGGCGGGCGCAATGACCGGAGCGCTTGCCGTCGAGTTCCTCTACGTGGGCAACGCGCGGCGTTCGATGCGGGCGGCGGGGCTGGCGTTGGAATCCTATATCCTGAGCATTTTCGTCGAGTTCATCATCAACGTCTGCATCGTCGGCGTATTCATCTTCAGCCTATTGGTCACAAGACCTGGGGTTTGACAATCGAACCAATATTGAGCATAGTAGCGCCGCGTTAAATTGCAGACGAGTTAGGATGAATGAGCGCAAATCGCAAAACGACTGTCGGTGTGATCTTTGGCGGACGCAGTGTCGAACACGATGTGTCGGTAGTCACAGGACATCAGGTCATCCGCGCGTTCGACCCTGAACGTTACGAGATT
>DATGQJ010000171.1:0-4802 GCA_035304265.1 Oceanobacillus sp. | reverse complement strand
CGTTGGGCGATACGGCTTGCTTCGCGGGTAATCACGTCGCGGTCTGTACCGGTCACAATCGCGGTAGCGCTGGCGCGGGGTTCGTCTGCCCACACGTAGCCGACCAACAGTGAAGCATCAAGGACACCGGGGACAGGATCGCTCTCAGTGAGTGCAGCGTAGAGACTTGCTCCCGGTTCCCATTCGGTGCTGGTTTTCTCGCCGGGGAGCACTACCGGAATCTGCACCCACGCCCGCATCGGACGAATGCCGTTGTTGAGGCAATGCACGAGCATCGAAACCGCCTTGTGACGGGTTACCTCTGCGTCTACGTGCGGCGCGGTGCGGTAAGCCGTCATCATGTCGAGGTTTTCCATCTCGCGCCGGGAGATGTTACCGTGAAGGTCGAAACTGGCGGAAATCAGGCAATCGCGCCCGACGAGGTTACGAATTGCCTCCATTAAGTCGCCTTCGGCGTCGTCCATGCCCTGCACGTTGGTCGCGCCGTGCATGTCGAGATATATCCCGTCAAACGGCGCGTTCGCCCGCAGTAAGTCAAGGATTTCGGCTTTGATCTGTTGGTAGGCAGAAGCTTCGACAGAACCACCGGGCAGCGCCCGCGCCCAGATGAGCGGCACAAATTCGGCGTCGAACTCGTTCAGAAACGGGTATCGGTTGAGGAACGAATCACCCCGGTTCAAGGTAAAATCGTCTATTCGAGTGGGCAGCGGCGAGAAGGTACAGCTTTCCGTCGAGATGCCCGCGATTACAATCTTCATCGTCGTTTGCTCCAAGAAGGTTTGGTGATATGCCTCAACTCGAAGTCGCTGTCACGTCGCTCGAAGATGCTTTACGAGCCGTCGAAGGTGGCGCGGACAGCCTTGAAGTGCTGATCGATCTGCCGAACGGCGGTTTGACACCCCCTGCCAGTCTGGTGCGCGGCGTCCTTGCGAACGTCACCATTCCTGTAAACGTGATCGTTCGCCCCCATGCGCGTGACTTCCGCTATTCCGACGCTGAATTCGCTCAAATTTTACGTGATGCCCAGACATTTGCTCAGATGGGCGCTGCAAGTATCGTTTTTGGCGCGGTGACAGACGATAACCATCTCGATATTTCGATGATCCGCGAGGTGGCGGATGCGATTGCGCCAACGCCTGTCACCGTCCACCGCGCGTTGGATGGCTGTGCCGATCCCGAATCGGCGCTCGACTCGCTGGTCGGCGTTGTGCCGCGCATCCTCACGTCGGGTCCTGCGCCGGATGCATGGCAAGGGCGAAACGTCACCCGCCAATGGGTAGAACGATACGGGCAGCACTTCGAGTTTGTGCTCTCCGGCGGCATCCTTCTGGAACAACTGGCGGAACTACATGCAATTACCCACGCGCACGTCTATCACATCGGCGGGGCGGCACGCACGAACGGGATGGTCGATGTGAACAAGGTCAAACGCCTGAAGGAAGCTCTTCGTTAAGACCATGCCACACCAGCGCCGCCGGACCTAATGCGCTGTTTTGTACGCCCGCTTTGACGATCTGAAGCGCGTTGAAGACTTCCGGCAGAATGCGGGAGCGCATGGCAATGGTCGCGCCGGGAATCAGCAGGTCATACGCCGCCGCGCCCAGCCCGCCGCCGATCACGATCATGGATGGATTGATCATCACCGCGCACCACGCCATGACCACGCCGAGCGCATCGGCGGCTTCGTCTGCTACCGTTCGCGCCAGTGAATCGCCGCGCTTCGCCAGTTCGAGCACGCGATGGGTTGTGATGGTACTGTCGCGGTATTCCGGCTTGGAGAGCATATGATCGGCTGCCCCTGCCAGAAAGCCCTTGCCGGAGACGTACATCTCCGCACAGCCGAAGTTGCCGCAGGTGCAGGGGCGACCTTGCGGGTTGAGCGACATATGTCCGACTTCCATTCCCCAGCCGTTCACGCCGTTGACGATCTGCCCGTTTGTCACTGCCGCGCCGCCTAAGCCCGTGCCGATGGCGAGGTAGACGAAATCGGTTTCGCCGCGTGCCGTGCCAAACACCATCTCGCCCAACGCTGCCGCCTTTACGTCGTTTTGCAACCAGATCGGCGCTTCGAGTTTGAGCTTGGCGCTGAGGGCGTCGCGCAGCGGCACATTTTTCCAGCCGAGATTGACCGCGTTGACGGCGACTCCGGTTTTGGGATCGACGGGACCGGGGCAGGCGACGCCGATGCCTGCGACGGGCAGCCCCGCTTCCTGCGCCACTCGTTCAATGCCATCGGCGATCCGTCCGATGGTGATCAGAGAATCCTCACGGGCGTTGGTGCGTTCGGTGAATTCGGACAGCACCTGACCATTTCTATCGGCTGCGGTGAAGGCGATTTTCGTGCCGCCAACGTCCACGCCCACTGCGATCATGTCAGCCAAGAGATGCTCCTCTTCTTGGAAGCTACAGGCGATATGACAGCAAACAATAACACAGATTTCTACGTTCGCAGAGTCCCGTTTATCGCCGTGCAAGCCATGAGAACAGGGCGATTAATCCGATCAGGGTTAGTCCCATGAGCAGCGAACAGACCGAGACCACGAATTCGGCGCTGTTGGACGGCACAAGAAGCACCAACGCCAGCGAGACGAGGGCAACCAACACCCCTCCGCGGAGAAAGCCGCGCATGAACTCCGGTGTCATGGCGTATAGAGGGTTAGCGGTTCGCCGCGTGTCAGCGGAATGCAGGCGACTTCGGCATCACTGGCTGCATTGGGCACAAGTTCAAGCCGTGGCACTTCGACATCACATACGCCTTCGATGAACCACGGGCAGCGCGGGTGGAAGGCGCAGCCGGGGGGAAGTTCGGTCAAGCGCGGGATGTCTTCGCTGCGCAGGGCGATGTGCTGCTTGCTGCGGGTTTTTTCCGGGTCGGCTTCGGGAATCGCCGACAATAACACGCGGGTATACGGATGCTGCGGTTCGCCGATCACGTCGGGGGTGTGTCCGATCTCGACGATGCGCCCCAGATACATCACGGCAATACGCCCGTCCCACGCAAAATACTTCGCCAGCGCGAGGTCGTGGGTGATGAACACGATGGTCACGTTCAGCGACGTGCGCATGTCCATCAGCATGTTGAGCAAGCCGATACGAATGGACACATCTACCATGCTGACGGCTTCATCCGCGATAATCACGCTGGGATTGGTGGTCAGGGCGCGGGCAATGCTCACACGCTGGCGCTGCCCGCCGCTGAGTTGGTGCGGGTATTTGTCGATGATGTCGCCTGCCGGAGTCAGGTCAACTCGCGTGAGCAGTTCCGCCACGCGCTCACGTGCCTGTGCCGTGTTGCGCACCAGATTGTGCCGGAACAACGGGTAGCTCAGGATGCGGTAAATCGTCTGTGACGGATTGAGTGACGCATACGGGTCTTGATGGATGATTTGCACCGAGCGGCGGTAACGGCGGTATGCCTCGCCGCGCAGCTTGCTTACGTCCTGTCCCTCGAACAGCACCCGTCCGCTGGATGGCTTGAGCAGCCCTGAGAGGATTTTGCCGGTGGTGGTCTTTCCGCAGCCGCTTTCACCCACCAGACAGAGAAATTCCAGCGGCGTGACGCTGAGATCGACGTTCTGTAAAACCGGAATGTTGACGCGACCTTTCTTGAATGAACGGCTCACGCCTTCGAGCTTGAGAATCGACTCCATCTATACTTTATCCTGTGCGGCAAAGGCGGCACGCGCCTCGACGACCTTATCGGTATGCCAGCAAGCGGCGCTGTGTCCGGGTTCGTATTCGACTAACATAGGCGGATCGACCTTGCATTTTTCGGTTGCGAACTGGCAGCGTGGGTGGAACTTACAGCCCGACGGCGGCTTGATCAGGTTGGGCGGCTCGCCCGGAATGCTCATCAATTCGTCCTGTTCACGTTTCAGCTTGGGAACCGAACGAATCAAGCCGAGGGTGTAAGGATGCAGCGGACGGTAAAAAATGTCGTCCACCGTACCCTGTTCCACAATTTCGCCAGCATACATCGTGGCGACCCGATCCGCCATTTCAGCAGCAAGCGCAAGGTCGTGGCTGATGAAGATGATGCTGAAGTTCAGCCGCTTCTGCATCTCTTTCAGCACGTCGATGATCGCCCGCTGGGTGAGAATATCCAATGCTGTCGTCGGCTCGTCGAGGATCACGATTTGCGGGTCGAGCAGCACGCCGAGCGCCAACAGGGTTCGCTGGCGCATCCCGCCGCTGAGTTCGTGAGGATAGGCTTCAAACACGCGCTCCGGGTCGAGACGCACCAGTTTGAATAACTCCAACGTGCGCTTTTTGATCCATTCTCTGTCGGTCTGCCCGTGTGCAATGGCGGTATCGGCGAACTGCTGACGCACCCTCAGCACCGGATTGAAGGCGTTCTGTGCCCCTTGAAAGACCATTGCGCAATCGCTCCAGCGAAAACGCCGAATGTCCTTATCGCTCAATTGCAGTACGTCGCGGGTAACGCCGTCACGGGTATAAAGGATTTTTCCCTGCGTGATTTTGGCGCTGTTGGGCAGCATACGGATAAACGATAGGCTCAAGGTGGTTTTACCGCTGCCGCTCTCACCGATCAGGGCAAGGGTTTCGCCGCGCTGCAGTTGCAGCGAGACGTTGGTGGTGGCTTTCACTTCCCCACGTGGGGATTTGTAAACAATCGAAAGATTTTCAACCTGTAGGATTATGTCGTTCATCGTTGTAAGTCACAATCGTCTAAACCTCATTCCGGGGAGTGAGGTGGGTTATTTCGCTGTCCTGAGTCGTGGGTCAAACATCTCTTCCAGCGAACGGGCAAACAGTACCATGCTCACCTGAAACAGCGCAAT
>DATGQJ010000170.1:0-2339 GCA_035304265.1 Oceanobacillus sp. | reverse complement strand
AGAAAATACGTTTTGTTACCGACAGCACTTGCGATATTCCGCCGGAATGGATCGAGAAGTTTCGTATCGGCATCGTACCGGCGTTTGTCAATTACGGCGGCGAGAGCTACGCCGATGACGGCGTTCAGCTTATCCGCGAGGAATACTATGAAAAGCTAGCGAGCATCCGTCCATTCCCAACCACCTCAGCACCACCGCCCGGACTCGCCGAAGAGACCATCAAGCAGATATTTGAAGATGCCGATCACCTTTTCATCCTCACAGCTTCGGCAAAACTGAGCGGTATCTACAATGCCATGCGGCTCGGCGCAAGCGACCTGCCGCAAGATCGTGTGACCTTGATTGACAGCACCTCGACGACGATGGGCTTAGGCTGGCAGGTGGTGATCGGCGCTGAAGTCGCAGAAAAAACAGGTGACGTGACGCAGGTACATGACGCCATCATGCGCGTTCAGAAGGCGCAGCGGGTTTTTGCGGCGCTTGGCACGCTGGAATTTCTACATCGCAGCGGGCGGGTTGGCTGGGCGGCAGCAGGCATCGGCACGCTGCTCCAGATCAAGCCCGTCATCGAAGTGCGGGATGGTGAAGTGCATTCCATCGCCCGTGTGCGCACTTTCGCGCGAGCAATTGACGAACTGATCAAGCTCACTCGTGAAATCGCCCCACTGGATCGACTGGCGGTTTTATATGCCAGCGACGTAGACGGCGCACATCAACTCTTTGAGCAGCTTAAAGACATCGCACCACCGGATACCATTTTTGTACGAGTCAACCCGGCGATTGGCACTCATATCGGTCCTTCGGGTCTGGGGCTTTCGCCGGTACAACAGTCGTGGAGAACATAATGCCATCGGCTCTGGAAACTCTGGTCAAAATTCTCAAACTGGAACGCGAACAAGGCTACAAAAATACCGCCGTGATCGGCGGGTTAGCTGCATTCAGCAATACGTGGATTCCACAGGCACATGGACAAGCACGGAAGCCCGAACATCACATGCTGGTGGACGAACTCGGCGATCTCATGCAGCGTTACGAGCAAATGACGAGCCGGGACGAGCGCCACGACAGCATCACCTATATGCTGGATCGCATCACCGGACGGCTCCCCACGCCGCCGGAATATCAGAACCGCGTTTACGACAACACCCCCGCCCCGCCGCCGGAGCCGGTGGTCGAGGCAGCCGCCGCTGCACCTCAGCGCGTGGAACAACCACCTGCGGAGCGGAGCAAACAGCGCAGCAAGCCACAGCCCAAGCAAAATCGCCAACGCACGAATGAGGGACAGCGAAAAGGCGAGGAAGAAAACGGGCGCAGTGACGATTACAGCCGCCTTGAGATGGAATTTCGTGGCGGCGCAAACACGCCGTTGAAACTGGATATAGCGCCACCGCCACGTCTTGCCCGTCCGCCGCGCCGCCCGCGCCCTGAGCGCAGCGACGAAGAGGCAGAGGACATCATGCGCGGCTTAAAAGCGAAGGTCGAGGTGGTGAAGGGCGTCGGACCCAAAATGGGACACATGCTCAACAAACTCGGCATGGAGACCATTCAGGATTTGCTTTTCTTCCTGCCGCGCCGCTACGACGATTACATGCAGATGTCGTATATCAGCCGCCTGCGCCCCGGAATCATCGCCACCGTGATCGGGACAGTCACACACACCGAAATCCGAATTGGGCGCGGTGGGCGCAAAGACTTTTTCATGATCGTGGACGATGGCACGGCGTCAATGGGCGTGACCTTTTTCGGTCAGCATTATCTGAGCCGTCAGATGCAGGTCGGGCAGCAGTTCGTTTTACATGGCACGACGGGCATTTTTGGAAACCGCATCCAGATGACCAACCCCGAATGGGAATTTGTCGATGTCGAAGACCTGAAATCCGTCGGAATTGTGCCGATTTATCCGCTGACCGAGGGCTTGACCGGGCGCACCCTGCGCCGCCTGATGAAACGTACTGTCGAATACTGGGCAGACTTGATCCCCGATTTCATGCCCGAAGCCACGCTCGAACGCGCCGATCTCGCCGATCTGGGTTGGGCGATCAAAAACCTGCACTTTCCCGAAAGTTGGGATCATCTAGAACACGCGCGGCGGCGCTACATCTTCGATCAACTGCTTCTGGTGCAGCTTGCGATTCTGAGCAATCGCCGTCAGTGGCAGGCGGTTCCGAGCCAGCCACTTCGCGTATCGGACGAAGACCTTGCTGCGTTCATGAGCACAGTATTTCCCTACGAACTCACCGGAGCGCAGCAGCGAGCAATCGCAGACATACGCAATGACATCGCCAAAGAGATACCGATGAACCGTCTGCTTCAGGGCGATGTCGGCTCCGGCAAGACGG
>DATGQJ010000169.1:0-3105 GCA_035304265.1 Oceanobacillus sp. | reverse complement strand
TCTCCCACGCAAGCGGGGAGAAGGGGAGCGATCACCAGGGCTATGTCCCTCTCCCCGTTTACGTGGGAGAGGGACGGCTTGCCGAAGCGAAGCGACGCAAGCAGGGTGAGGGGCAATCTCGACATCAAAGTACATAACACGCTCTAGGCAAACGCCTTTAGCGAAGCGGCAGCGTTTGGCGTATTCACCGGATTAATTTGCTTAACAGCAATTATCCTGTCCCTACATGCTCTGTATTGAATGGCTAAACCACACCGTATGCGCCCACCAAATCACCCTTCAGACAATAGAAATTCCTACGCAGGAAAAACACGCTTCCCCCATTAAAAAACGGTCCAAAATGCCGTCCAAAATGTCCACCTTTCGCCCCGGTTTCATGATATGCTGCCTTAGGCTGCCCGTGATCGCGCCTTTAGAACCGAATAAGCATTTTGTTGCTGCTCTCTTTTCGCTTGTTGCTGCGCTCTCTTCCCGTAGTTGCTGCTGCTGCACACAAAAAAACACGTGCGCAGCAGCGGCAGCAGCAGCAAAACAGGATGCTTTGTTACGTAGCGTCTGCCTCGGTTTCGCCTTCGCCCTTCCCCGCCTGAGCATGGAACTCCCGATCCAGCATGACGATGCCGGGGGCGAAATCGCCAATGCGTTTCAAGTCCTGAATGGCGTTATCGACGATCAGTTCCTCTTCCACCTGCTCGTCTACGAACCATTGGAGGAAACTCTGGGTCGCGTGGTCGCGTTCCTCCACCGCCAGATCGACCAGCTTGTTGATCAGGCTGGTCACGTGCTGTTCGTGCTTAAGCGCGGATTCGAACGCGGCAAGCGGCGAATCCCAGTGGGTCGGCGGGTCAGAGAGCGCCGTCAGAATCACACGCCCGCGCCGTTCATTGACGAAGCGATAAATGCGCATGGCGTGACCGAGTTCTTCGTCGGAGTGGTGTTTCATCCATGCGGCAAAACCGGGCAGATTTTCCGCCTCGAAATACGCCGACATGGAGAGATAGGTATAAAACGCCTGCATTTCTGCGTTGATCTGGGCATTGAGCGCTTCCTGCATTCTGGGAGAGAGCATCGGGCATTCCTCCTTGTGGGTTTGCCGTGATTGTAACGCGCGGCTTGCTTTTTATGGAAACGCTAATCTGCGGAGTACATTCTTGACGTATAATCTTAATTACGATTGAAATGTACTAACGTGGAGATAAACAATGTATTCGAGCAATCCAAATCCCGTTCCTGAGCAGGGACCCACCGGCGGTTTGAAGCTGGATGGGCGCACGATTGCAATTGGTGTTGTGGTTTTACTGGTACTGGTCTTTCTTGGCTGGCAGTTGTTCGGCAATCGTGGACAAAGCGCCACGACTGAAGAGCCGAATACGGTACAGGACGGCGGTGAAGTTGGCGAACCCGCGACCAATGTGGTCATCGGGGATGTGGTGGCAGCAGCAAGTGTGGACAGCGATGGCTGCCCTGCCAACGAGACGAGCACATTTGATCGGGGTGACGTGATCTATGTGGGCGCGGTGAACAGCGACATTCCGGCGGGAACCGATATGTTCGCGCGGCTTTTCTTCGAGGGGCAGCCACTTGAAGATACCGACGTGATTACAGCGGACGCGGACTACACCTGCGCGGCATTCGCGTTCGAGGCAACGTTGGGCGCAGAAGTGATGGAAAGCGGCAGTTATTCGGCGCAGCTTTTTGTGAACGGCAACCCAGGCGAGTCGGTTTCGTTCGAGGTGCGCTGAGAAAGGTCAATCATGGATAGCATCGTTAGTCTGTGTATGCTCGGCATCCTCGTCATTATCGGTCTTGCGGTTTTGATGATGGTGATGCGCAGCTTCAGCGGCGCACCGGGCGGCTACAACCAATACGGACCGGAACAACCCCGCTACGACGATCCCAACGTGCGCTCGCGCGGATGGTTCGGCGGGCGGCGCTCCGGGGGTGGCGAAACGCCGCGCTTCGACAGCCCTGATGTACGCTCACGTGGGTGGTTCGGTGGGCGGCGCTCTGGCGGCAGTTCGTCCTCCGGCAGATCATCCAGTGGCAGAGTTGACAGCCCGAATGTAAAGAGTCGCGGTGGGTTTGGCGGAAAGAAATAAGCCAGACGTATCAAGGTAAGCGAGGGGACACAAGCCTGTGTCCCTTTTTTGTTGTCCCGCTCGCGTGCGGTACTATGTCTGGGCACAGTCAGACAAGAGAGGGGAAATTCATGCGACTGGCAGTGTTTTCTGATATTCACGGCAATCTGGAAGCGTTCGAGGCGGCGCTTGCCGATTGTGAAGCGATGGGCGGCGCGGATCGCATCTGGTTTCTGGGCGATTTTGCGCTGTTGGGTCCGCGTCCGGTGGAATGCATCCGGCGGGTCAAAGCGATTGTGGATGCGGCGGAAGCGGATGAATCGACCAAAGGAACGGTGCGCACAATACGCGGCAACACGGATCGCTATGTCGTCACGGGCGAAGCACCACGCCGTCCAAAAGCAGAAGATGCAGACGGTCTAAGCAAGATGCTCGAAGGGATGCGCCGAATGAACCGCCTGACGGAATGGTGTCTGGAGCAGCTTGCGTTCGAGGATTATGAGTTCTTGGCGAAATTGAGCGGCGAATGCGACCTCAACGTCGAAGGCTACGGCTACGTGATCGGCTATCACGGCACGCCGGGAAACGACGAAGGGATTTTGCGCCCCGATACCGACGAAGAAGAAGCGGCGGACGCGCTGCTGGATCGGGAAGGTCGGCTCGGAATTGGCGGGCACATTCACATTCAGATGGATCGGATACTGGAGCGTTCCGGCTGGCGGGTGATCAACGTGGGAAGCGTGGGCTTGTCCAACGATATGCCGGGAATGGCACAGTGGGGATTGTTCACGTTCGAGGACGGTGATGTCACGATTGACCTGCGGGCTGTGCCTTACAACGTGGACGCGGTAATCGCGGATATGGAAGCGCTTGGGATGCCGGAAGCGGCGTGGATGGTGGAGAAGTTACGCCCTTGAATCGGTCAGCTTTCAGCAGGAACAAGATGTAGCATTAAAGCAGACAACTAAAGGTTCTTCATGCCTAAACGCGAACAACTCCTCTCTCAACTTGAAGGTGAACGGCAATA
>DATGQJ010000168.1:0-4101 GCA_035304265.1 Oceanobacillus sp. | reverse complement strand
GACTCATGATACCTCCTGCTTTTTACTTGCTTCCTCGAATGCCTGAACGATTTTATAGTAGCCAGTACAACGGCATAGATTGCCGGTGATACTCTGTTCGATCTGCGCTTTGGTGGGATGTGGGTGTTCTTCCAGCAGTTTCGCGCCCGCCATCAAAAAGCCCGGCGTGCAGTAGCCGCATTGCACCGCCGCCTGCTCGATAAATGCCGACTGAATGGGATGAAGTTCGCCGTTTTGCCGCAAGCCTTCAACGGTGACGATCTCGGCGTTGTGGGCGCGGGGGGCGGGAACCAGACACGACATTACCGCCGTTCCATCCAGAAACACGGTACACGCGCCGCATTCGCCCTCGGCGCAGCCTTCTTTCGTGCCGGGTAGACCCGCCTCTTCGCGCAGGAAACGCAGGAGCGTTTTGTGCTGTCCGGTGGTAAACGTGCGCTTCACGCCGTTGATGGTCGTCTCAATGGGCGTTCCCGCTTTGTGGTGAATAATGTCGGGCTGGCTGCCGGTGACGTGAGCGCTCGATTCACCCCACAGCATCGCCGGATTTTCGGGGAAGTTCGACGCCTGTTCATTTGCCGCCAGCGCCTTGAGCGCCCGCGAAACCAGCACGCGCACCATCTCGGTACGGTATTCGGCGCTGCTGCGCACATCGTCAATTGGGGATGGCGTGGATGCTGCCAGTCGCGCCGCTTCCGCAATCACCTCCGGCGTGAGCCTCTGCCCGATGAGCGCCTGTTCTGCTACCGGCGCATTGATGATGGTTGGTGCGACGCTGCCCAGCGTGATTGCGGCTTCCGTCACCACGTCACCGTCGAAAGCCAGCACCACCGCCGCGTTCACTACTGAAATCGCCTGTGCCCTTCGCAAGCCGAGTTTCAGGAAAATGCCGCGTTCGTTGGATGCCAGCGCCGGAAACGAGATCGCCGTCAGCAGTTCGTCGGGGCGCATCACCGTGCGCCGCACTCCGGTATAAAACGCCGATAACGGGACGGTGCGCTCACCTTCGGTTGAACTCAGGGTCACCTGCGCCCGCAGCGCCCATAGTGGCGTGATAGTGTCGTTGGCGGGCGAAGCGGTGATCAGATTGCCCGCCACCGTCGCGCGGTTGCGAATTTGCGGCGCACCAACTTCCCAACATGCCTGCGCCAGCGGCAGCCCGCGTTTCCTCACGAGGTCGCTGGCGACGATGTGGTTATGCATCACCAGCGGTCCCAGCACGATCTCATCACCGCGCAGGGTGATACCGTCCAGTCCGGGAATGCGCGTGATGTCAATCAATACGTCAACGCCGGGGCGCTGTCCGCGTTCGAGTTCGAGGATGAGGTCGGTTCCGCCCGCGATGATCCGTGCGCGTTCACGGTACTCCGCCAGCAGTTCCAACGCCTCACCGATATTGGTGACTGTTATATAGCCAGTCCACATATGCTTCACCTGTTTCCATTCATTATGCAGCAAAGAGTCTTCAGAAAATGTTAAGCCGTGCCGATGATTTAACTTGCTGGCAATATGCGATTGGTTAAATTAGTCCGGTGAACGCGCTAGACACCTTTAGAGCATGTTCTGCACTTGCCCCCTCATCCCCCAGCCCCTTCTCCCACGCAAGGCGGGCGTCCCAGCTTCGCTGGGGGAAGGGGAGCGCTCAGCAGCACTATGTCCCTCTCCCACGTAAACGGGGAGAGGGACAATCATGACATCAGAGTCCATAACAGGTTCTAGACGCCGCCGCTTCGCTAAATGCGTCTGGCTAGCACAAAACTCTGTTGAAGCAGGCTCACAACAGCCGCCTTCAGGCGGGTTGATTTGGCTAGCCGGACGGCTTCCAGCCTCCGGTGTTCCACCATCCTATTTGTTAAACCGCATCTTCCCAGCAAATCGCGTTTTCCATGCTAACACTGCGACGGGAACATGTCGAAAAAGTCCCTATTTTATAAAGGCGAACACCGAAGCAACAGTAGGTTGCCGTTCGCCCCTACAACTTTCCAACTTGCTTTACTTCCCTTGCTTTTCTTACTTCCTCGCCCCAACTGGCTCGATCTCTAGCACCGTGCTTGGATTGATGTTCATGATACAGGTGTCGAGATATTGCGTTTCCGTCACCATGCGGTTGTCGTAAGTATGCACGTGTCCGTGAATCATATAGCGTGGGCGATACCATTCGATGAACTTGAGAAACGCGCCAAAACCCTGATGTGGGCGATCCGGCAGATCGTGGATGCCTTTCGCCGGATTATGGGTCACGAACACATCCACCCCCGTGCGCCGCATTTTGAGGGGAATGCCAAGCTGCATGACCATCCACGTCATTTCGCTGTCCGTATACTGGATCGGGCTGTTGTTGTACTTCATTGAGCCTTCAAGCCCGACGAAAGTTAGTCCGTTGTATTCGACGATCCTGCGGTGCAGGTTTTCGCCGCCGGGTGGATTTTCTTCGTAATTGGTATCGTGGTTGCCGCGCACGTAAAAGAGGGGGACATTCAAAATCGAGGTGATGAACTCAAGGTAAGTGACGGGGAGATCGCCACAACTTATGAGTAACTCCACATCATGATAGCGCCGCCGCAAGTGCGCAGCGTTTTCCAATTGTGGGGAAATTGTATCACTTACACATAAAATCTTCACGTCAAAATCCAAAGTCTAGAGCGTTTCCATTATTATACCCCACATCTTATGTGGACTGTGGGGCTTCCGATGCGTCCTCGACTTCTCCAAGCCACTTCATCGGTTTGCCTGTACCGCCGCGCCGAACCATGACAATCTCCGCCATGATGCTGAGGGCGATTTCTTTTGGGGTTTCGGCTTGCAGTTCCAACCCGATAGGCGCGTGAACACGGGAAAGCTGTTCGTCGGTCAGTCCATATTGGTCGCGCAGCGCCTTGACCGTCAACGCCCATCGTCTGCGGCTGCCGATCAAGCCGATGTATGCTGCTTCAGTGTTCAACAGCGCCGGAATCAACTGCATGTCTACCGGAAGCCCGCGCGTGACTGCTGCCACGTAGGTTTGCGCCGTGATCGCCACGTTTTCGACCACTTCTCCCGGCTTGCAGACGATGTAGCCGTCCAGTCCTGCAACGTATTCAGGACTGCAAAAATCGGGGCGGTCATCGGAGAGGAGAACGCGGTAGCCCGACCATTTGCCTAATTCAGCCAATGCCTTGCCCACGTGTCCACCACCGATCACCAGCAGGGTTGGCGCGATGCCAATCGGTTCGATGAACACCTGCACCGTGCCGCCACAAATGCCCGGATCGCCAGCGGCGAGATCGTTGAGCGAGTAGGAAGGCATTCGGGTCACGCCATCGGCAAGCGTCGCCAATGCTTCACGGATCACCAGCGATTCCATCTGCCCGCCGCCCACCGTGCCGACGAACGAGCCATCAGAGCGCACGAGCAGCTTGCTGCCTTCGTGACGCGGCACAGAACCCTGCACCTTCACAACCGTTGCCAGCGCGACGGGTTCACCCTTCTTTTGTGCTTCCAGCAGCGCCTCGTAAACGGCGTGCGTGTCGTCCATTCAATCCTCGCGTATCACCAGTGAATCAGGGACAGTTCTTTGCTTAGACGATGGACTGATGTCATTTAGCAAATGAAGGCGGAAATCAGTTTCTCGAACCTCACCCCCGCCTCGCTTCGCTCGACTCCCCCTCAGCCACGCAGTGGAGAGGGGGTTGGGGGTGAGGTTGACTCCGTCTTTATTTGTAAAACTGCAAAAGTCCACCGCCTCACGGAAAATCTGTGATTCACCCAATGTATCAGGTTAAGGCGCGTCGTCAATATCAATTGTATCCACAAACAAGCGCCCGAATTCGTCACCGTCGGTTGGAATCAGCGGCGCAAGGCTGGTTGCGTCGTATAAGCCCAACGCAATCCGGTAGCTTCCGGTTGGAAGATCGGTGATGTCGATGCGAATTTCCTCGCGGAAACTGCCCGGTAGCCAATTTCCCGGCGGCAGCGTCCCCATTCCCGGACGAACGTCCGCCTGCGCTGCGATTTCGTCGTCTTCGTTGAGCACGTGAACGAAGATTTTGTAATCGCCCTGTGCGTTACCATCGGTTCCCCAGAGCCAACGCGCAATGAGAGAACGGCTGCCATCGTCCTGAG
>DATGQJ010000167.1:0-6815 GCA_035304265.1 Oceanobacillus sp. | reverse complement strand
CCTGCGCCCGATCACCGAAACCATCCCCAAGATTCTGGTGGATGTTGCCGGGCGTCCGTTTGGGGAACATCAAATCGAAATTCTGCGGGCGCATGGGATCACGCGCATTGTGCTGTGTGTGGGCTATCTGGGCGAGATGGTGCGGGCAGCATTCGGTGATGGCAGCCGGTGGGGCGTTGAACTGCACTACAGTTTCGATGGAGAGAAGTTGCTTGGCACAGGTGGAGCGCTTCGCAGAGCGCTGCCGCTCTTGGGCGAGGCGTTTTTTGTCATGTATGGCGATTCATATCTGGTATGTCCATACGAGACCATCGAAGAATCTTTCCTCGCCAGTGGCAAGCAGGGCTTGATGACGGTTTTCCGCAACGAGAATCAATGGGATCGCAGCAACGTGATTTTCCACGACGGGGTTATCGTGCGCTACGACAAAAAAGAGCAAACGCCGGATATGCATTACATTGATTACGGGTTGGGGATATTGCGGTCAGAGGTATTGACGCCTTATCCCGACGACCAGCCGTTCGATTTGAGTCAGGTGTATCAAGACTTGATTGACAAGGGGCAGCTTGCCGGATTCGAGGTCGCTGAGCGATTTTACGAAATCGGCTCGCACGAAGGCTTGGAAGAAACCCGTCAATATCTCAGTAGAGTCAGTGTGAGAAAATCATGACATACACGCAGCAGCATCTGGAAGAAACCGCGCGGATCGTCGCCCAGTTGGACGTTGAGTCGATTGAACGCGCCGTCCAACTATTGGTCGATTTGCGTAATCGAGGCGGGCGTTTGTTCTTGCTCGGCGTTGGGGGCAGCGCGGCGAACTGCTCTCATGCCGTCAACGACTTTCGCAAACTCGCCGGAATTGAGGCATACGCGCCTACCGATAACGTCTCCGAACTGACCGCCAGAACCAACGATGAAGGCTGGGCAAGTGTCTTTGTCGAATGGCTCAAGGTCAGCCATTTGAACGCGAAAGACATGCTGTTTGTGATGTCTGTCGGTGGAGGCAGTCTGGAGAAGAATATCAGCCCGAATCTGGTCACGGCGCTGCAATATGGTAAAGAGGTGGGGGCGAACATCATCGGGATCGTTGGACGCGACGGCGGTTACACCGCACAGGTCGCTGATGCCTGTGTGATCGTGCCGACGGTAAACCCCGAAACCATCACGCCCCATGCCGAGTCCTTTCAAGCAGTGATCTGGCACCTGATGGTGTCGCATCCGGCGGTGAAAGCCTCGCCAACCAAGTGGGAATCGACCCGTTGAGCCAGCGTGCCGTTTTTCTAGATCGCGACGGCGTGATCAACCGCGCCATCGTCCGTAATGGCAAGCCCTATCCGCCGCCTTCGATGGACGAACTGGAAATCTTGCCCGGCGTACCGGAAGCATTACAACGCTTGCATGATGCGGGATTTTTGCTGATCGTCGTCACCAATCAACCGGACGTGGCGCGAGGGACGCAGTTGCGTTCCACCGTAGAGGCGATGCACGATTTTTTACGTGCGCAACTGCCTTTGGATGCGATGCTTGCCTGTTATCACGACGATCACGACGCCTGCGAATGCCGCAAGCCAGCCCCCGGTTTGCTGCTGGAAGCAGCGCGTTCCCATCAAATCAAGCTGGCGGCGAGTTACATGGTCGGGGATCGCTGGCGCGACATCGAAGCCGGAAAACGGGCTGGCTGCACGACTCTTTTCATCGACTATCAATACGACGAAGCCATGATGAGCAAACCAGATGTAACCGTGCGTTCGCTTGCAGAAGCGGCAGACTGGATACTCCGCCACGCTTAAAGGCTGTCCTGCTATAATTGGTCTATCAAAACACAACCACTCATGCAAGAATGATCGGGGATATTGAAACGTGGTTGGTGGGGTAGTCTGTGCAGAATACGCTCAAACGTGCAATCCAATTTTCGTGGGAAGCGGAGTTTTTCACCACTTTCCTATCGCACTTTCTGGTGCTAATGGGTGCAATGCTGCTTGCAGGGCAAATTCGGCTGCAAGTGGCGCTTGGGAATGAATTACCACCCTTCTATCAGGCGCAGCCGCCGCTGATGTTTATTTTATTCACGGGCGTGGCGCTTCTGGTGAGCCTGTTGGGATCGTCCCCATTAGCATATCAACCGCCTTTCCATCGATTCTTGCCGAAGCATCATTCTTTCCGGCGCTATCTGGTCTCGCTGGTTCTTTCCATCGCTGGCATTCTGCTCTTGCTGCCGGATATTTCCAAACTTCAACTGACCTATTTTGCGGTAATCGGCTTTGTGCTTGGAATTCTGTGTATCGCGCTGCCTTACCGCCTTTATGTGGGACATCCCGGCAACAGCGTGCTTGCGCCACTGCGCTTGCTCTGGCAAAGGCGGGCGCTGTTAGCCATCTGGCTGCGCTTCAACATTCAGACGCGCTACGACCAGCGCGTTCTGGGTATCCTGTGGATTGTTTTGCTGCCCGTTGCCACATCCCTCGTATTATCGATTGCCTTTTCCCAGTTCATGCGCATCCAGCTTGACGTGCCCTATGTCTCGTTTTATATGGCGGCAATCATTCCGTATAACCTCTTTTCCAACAGCGTGCTCAACAGCACCGGTTCGGTCATTTCACGCATCGGCATCATCGCTCAGGTCTACTTCCCGCGTGAAATTCTGGTACTCCTGACCATAGGCGAAGGTATCGTCGATTTCTCGTTTGCATTCGCTGCCATGCTGGTGATCAATGCTCTCAACGGCGTTCTGCCGAATGAAAACTTCATTTATCTGCCGCTGTTGTTCGGGATTCTCGTAGGGATAGCACTGGGGTTGATGTTTCTCATTAGCTCGTTAACGGTGATCGTGCGCGATATGCCGCAGTTACTCACGGTGTTTATGCAGTTGTTTTTTTTCCTAACGCCTATCATTTATCCGCTCCAACAGTTTCCGGAGCGGCTGCGCTTTCTCTTCGTCATTAATCCGGTAGCGCCGCTGATTCAAGGGTTCAGAGATGTAATCGTCTACGGACGAGCACCGGAATTGACCTCTCTGTACTACTCAATTGTGTTTATGGGCGTGGCGCTGGTGGTGGGCTACTCAACCTTCAAGTCCATCGAAAGCGAAATGGCAGATTACGTATGACCATGCCCTCAACCCTTACTGTCGAGAACCAAACTCCGCCAGCCGAAGAAGTAATTCGGGTGGAGCACGTATACAAAGAGTACCGTCAGTACATGGGGCAGCTTAGCTTACGTCACGAAACTGGCGCGGCGATCCGGCGAATCCTCAAGCGTTACACCACGAAAGTCCAACGAGAACCATTTTACGCGCTTCGTGACGTGAGTTTCACTGTCCAGAAAGGCGAAGCGCTCGGCGTGGTTGGGCGCAATGGCGCTGGCAAAACGACGCTGCTGAGGCTGCTTTCGAACATCACCAAACCGACCAGCGGCAGCATCGAGATCAAAGGGCAATTTGCCACGTTGATCGGCGTCAGCGCGGGATTCAACTTCGATATGCCGGGACGAAAAAATATTTACCTGAATGCCGCGTTTTTCGGCTGGGATCCCAAGGAGGTGAAGGAGATCGAGCCGAAAATTGTCGAATTCGCCGACATCGGTGAATTTATTGATGCACCCGTCAAAATCTATTCAAGCGGCATGATCGCACGGCTCGGTTTCAGTATCGCCATTCATCTGCTGCCAGACATCATCTTTCTGGACGAGGTGTTATCGGTGGGTGATGCCCAGTTCGCCGCAAAATGTCAGGAACGCATCCGGCAACTGCGCGATGAAAACCGGACGATTGTGATGGTGTCGCATTCCATGATGTCGGTGAAGGAGATGTGTACCCGCGCTATCTGGCTGGATCATGGTGAATTGAAATTGGATGGAACTGTCGAGGAGGTGTTAGAGGCTTACGCTGCAAGTCAGCAAGCGTGAGTACAGTGGGAAATTGGTACGTTTTTTCCCGTGGCGAACGCTCACCTGCAAATTCCTTATGGATTTTCAAAGATAAAAATCGTAAATTCTTGGTATGGGGAAGCATTCTGTTCAACATTTGGGGGCAATCGAATGACATTAACAGAAGAAAAGCCACGCTATGATGTAGAAGTTGTAGTTTTTAATCGACAGCGCACATCTTACCCGGATACGATTATTCTTCGCCTGCACGATCTAGCGTTATTATCAGTCGTAGAGAAGTTCCTTGAGCGCAACAATCTGGGGGTATTACAACCGCTGCGCGACCAACCGGGTAACAGCTATCTGCTTTACCGGGGGCGTGACGCGGAACAGGTCGCCGCGCAAATTCGCATGGTGTTGTGGGAAAATATGAGTGCAAGACTTTAGGTGAGAAGCTGAAAAAATGAGCGCCGGACATCTCCGGCGCTTTTTGTTTAGATCTCGTGTTGGTCGCGTTTGGTCTTTTCTCTGCTGGCAGATGAGCGGCGGAAGATCATCCCCAACCCGACCAGAATCAGCGCAAGGGGCCACAGTCGCCCGATGCTGCTCCATGGTAGACTGCCAAAAAACTGTCCAATCATCCGCCCTAAGCTGCCGAAAACCTCACCGACGCCGCGCCCAAGACTGCCGAAGAACTCACCAAACCCTCGACCCAGATCACCGATGATAGAACCAATACCGGAGAACACATTCATCTGAACCAGCAGGAAAATCACCCCGATGATGATGAGTGTGATCGCCAGATTACGTCTACGTGTATCCATCATACCCCTCTTGAATTGCGTTACATGCTGCATACTGTACGCAGTTCAGGGTGACGGAGTTGCACAAAAAATGAGCCGGAGTAATTTCGCTCCGGCTCTCGTCTTGCTTAGAACTTACTTGGGTCGTTGCTGTTGGAACCTGTGATGTAGAGCGTACCGGGGATGATGTCACTCGTCCCGAAAGTACCCACCCAGATGTCATATCCACCAGCGGCGGGATTGGTGATGTCCACCAAGGGGTTGAGAGTGCCGGGGAAATCATCGTTGCAAACGTATTCCCCGGATGGTGTACGAACCACCAGCGTCGTATCCCCTTCGCTGACGAAGAAGATGCGGAGCAGGGCGCTTGAACCCGACCACTCGATGCGATAGTCAGGGTTGGCTGCTGCATATCCCCGGCAGCCGCTGCCGAGATTTGCTGCTGCCACATCCACAGGTCCGCCGCTGCGAATTGAAACTTGAGTTGGGTCAGGGCTGAAACCCGCTGCCAGCGTGCCCGTGCCATAGGTGGGCGTTCCGCCAGCGTTCAAGCTACCTCCGGATGTATTCGGTTCGTCCGTAGTAGGCGTCTCGATATTGAACTCGGTAAAAGTGGTGACGAAGTTCGGAACGTTGGTCAAAATGGACATTGGACCCGAATCATCGAATTCAGTGACCATCAGATAGCCGGAAACGAAATCGGTATCGGAACGGAACGTCCCCAACCAGACAAAATAGTTGCCTTCAGCCGGATTAGGAATATCGATCACCGGATCAGTCCCGATCCCGCCATCGTCATTGCAGAGATAAGTGCCGTCCGGCTGCTCGACCACCAGCGTCGTATCGCCCGAACCGACAAAAAAGATACGCAGATGTGAAGATGGTTCGGTGTATTCGATCTGGAGATCGGGGGTTGTAAGGACAAATCCCCGGCAGCCCGGTCCAAGGTTGAGCTGGCTGACATCTATGTCACCGCTGCCAATCGGCATGGGCACAATATACGGGTCAGGCAGGAAGCCGCCCTTTAAGAAAATGGCACCAAAATAGGGGTCTTGGGATGAATCCAATCCGCCCTGTGCTGCCAGTGTTCCGGGTAGTAAAAGTACAACCAATAGACCCAGAACCAGAATACGTTTATTCATGATGTCTCCCATGAGTAGGTTAAATCGCACACCTGTCATTCTACCGGAACATGCGTATTCGTTCCCTTGAGAGGATGCCGATTATTCGGTGTGTCCGTAAATGAGGGTATTGGGTCGGAAAGCCGCCCATGCAAACCAGAAATAGGGTGAAGCAGGCAGTAGTTCTAACTGTGTGCCTGCAAGTACACCTTCGTGTGCTGTCCCGAAGGTATCCCAGATGGAGTTGGTCTCGTAGTCGATGATGTGACCCTGTTCGCTGAGTTGGAAGGTCAGCGTGAGTTCGCCACTGGACGTTTCAATGGTGCGATTATAAAGCGCTGCCCAGCCTACGTCTCTAGATTCGTCGATCACCTTTTGATCCAATGCGCTGACTGCACCCCACTGCCAGAGCGCTACGACATCGGTTGCGCCGATGGTATCGTTGACGACCCGTTCCTGAGACAAAATCGAAAATGGATAGGCGACTGGCAACCCCTCGATCACGCCTGCTAAAACCTGGTGGGTGGCAGGCAGGCGCGGGTCGAGTTCGCCTTCAAAGAGAAAAGGTCGTGAACTCGAACTATATCGCTCGTAGGGATTTGTGCCGTAGGGACGAGTGAACCCCGTTTCGCGAGAGAGGACTTCGCCTTCAGGATAACGGGTGGCGAAATCGCCGTAACTGGTCAAAATCGAGGGAATAATGCGCAGCCGCGTTCCGGTGTATGTCCCGACAATTGCCTCGCCGGAGAACTGCTGCCACCAGCTTTGCGTCTGCCGATCCCACATGATCAGGGTGCTATGGCGCAGGTTGCCAGTGTTGCCGAAAGTCAAGACTTCCTCGTTCACTTCGCGGCTGAAGACGATGGCGCTGTTGCACAGCGTGCAGTAGGTGATGAGGACAGGCTCACCATTCAGCACGTCATTGACGACTTGATGCCAGAGCATAATGGCAAGCGGGTAAGCGCGTGCCTTGCCCTCGATTTCCAGCATGATGACGGGCGATTGAGGTTGCAGCCAGTTGTATGCC
>DATGQJ010000166.1:0-13041 GCA_035304265.1 Oceanobacillus sp. | reverse complement strand
TGGCACTATCATCGAGCATGGCGAGTTCAGCGACGTGGAACAGCGTTACCGCCAGCGATACGCCGACCTTGCCGTCCACCGTCAGGTGCGCGAGGTTTTTGCTAAACGGGCAAAAGTGCTGCGTGCCTTACGTGAATTCCTTGACGGCGAGGGCTTTCTGGAAGTCGAAACGCCGATATTGCAGCCCCTTTATGGTGGTGCGGCAGCCCGCCCCTTCATCACCCACCACAACCAGCTTGATCAAGACTTATATCTGCGAATCAGTTTCGAGCTTTATCTGAAACGGTTGCTGGTTGGCGGCTACGACGCGGTTTATGAGATCGGGCGAGATTTCCGCAATGAGGGTGTGAGCTTCAAGCACAACACCGAATTCACGATGCTGGAATTCTATAAAGCCTACATCGACTACAACGGCGTCATGGAACTAACCGAGCGAATGCTGGCGCACGTTGTTCAGTCCGTCCACAATAGCACAACCATTCACTATCAGGGACATGACATCGACTTCTCCAAGCCGTGGCCCCGTTATACGGTGCGTGAAGCTATTCGCCGCGAGGCTGAAATCGACTACATGGAACACCCCGACGCCGCCTCGCTGGAAAAGGCGATCCGTGACTTAGGCGAAGAAATCGCGCCGGGGCAAACGTGGGGTAAGCTGATCGAGCACCTGCTTGGGAAATACGTCGAGCCGAAACTGATCCAGCCAACCTTCATCATCGACTACCCGCGTGATATTTCGCCTTTTGCCAAGCGCGTCACTTACGATGACGTACACGTAGAGCGCTTCGAGTTCTACATGGCGGGCATGGAAATGGGCAATGCCTTTACCGAGTTGAATGACCCGCGCGATCAGGAACAGCGCTTTCTCGATATGGCACGGCTCTTCCGCGCAGGCGACGATGATGAAACGCCGCTGGATGAAGATTATCTACGTGCAATGCGCTATGGAATGCCTCCGAATGGCGGTTTTGGCATGGGCGTTGACCGTCTGGTGATGATCATGACCAATCAGCGCAGCATCCGAGATGTGCTGCTCTACCCTCATTTGAAAGAACTGAAATAGCGTATAGTAAGCGTAGGCAAAACATATACAAACCGATACAGGATTTTCACATAAAATAAGAGAAACCTGTTGTCATTTATTTGCAGGCTTCTCTTATTGAACATCCCTGGAGCGCATGATGGTGTTAAACAGGGGGTTGCAAAGTCAGGCAGTAATTGATGGACTGGGACAGGGCGTTCTGGTCTTCGATACTGCAAACCGACTGGTCATGGAAAATCAGGCAGCGAGAACCATTCTGGGCGCTGACCTCAAATTAATTCGTTCCGAGGGGTGGAAGGCGGCAACCGTCCTCTTCAACACCCGTCTGAGCGATCCCGACCAATCACTCGATGTCATTCGCGCGAAAGCCCTTGCTTCAGAGCGTCCGGTTCGCTTCCATGCCTATCGTTCCGGCGAGCACGTGCCCTGCTGGGCGGCTGCCATTCACGGCACAGGCGGCGAAGTCTATACCATGCTCACCATAGACGTGCCGGACTGGACGGCGCTCACCGAATTGATGGAAAAGTATCTGGAAGAGGTGCGCGACGCCGTTGATTCCACCGCCGGACACGCCGATCTGATCATGCAGAGCGTCGCCCGCCCCAAGCCAAATGAGACGGTGGAGCAGTTGGGACGGCGCATCACAGGCTTCGCCCGGATCATGAGCATTCACATGCACCGTCTGGGCGCACTCACCAGCCTGATGGAACGGCTCGAAAGCGTGCGCACCAACCGGGTGCGTGAATCGGTACGTGCCGCAAGGCGACGCCTCAATCTCAGCACCTTCATCGAAGACTTCCTTGAAGAATTGGATGAACACGCGCTGGCAGACCCCGAATCCGAAGCACAGGATTTCCGCAGACGCCTTCAGATCAACATCCCCGATGACCTGCTGATCTACGCCTCACCTACTCATCTTGCCGTTATCTTGCGAGACATTCTTCGCAATGCTATCATGTACAGTCTGAAAGCGTCGCCAGTCTATATTGTGGCGCATGGGCGTGATCAATCCGTGCAGATAGATGTCATTGATGAGGGGTACGGCATCCGAGCCAGTGAAGCCGAGCGTGTATTTGCCCCCTTCATGCGTGCGCGACAGCCACAAATTGTCGGTGAATTTGGCTACGGTCTCAGCCTCTATCTGTGCAAGCATGAGGTGGAAGCAATGAACGGGCGCATCTGGTTTGAGAGCGAGGAAGGCGTGGGCACAACCTTCAGCCTCAAGCTCCCTGTCTGGCGCGACGATTCCGCTTCATCCGAAAGTGAATGATGCCTGCCTGAACGCCGTCGTGAAGGTGAACGCGCCTCTCCCGCACGGTCAGGAGAGGCGTTTTTATTTATGAGGACAGTTATGGACGCTTTGACACCACAATTCTTCGACACGCTGATCATTGTCGTGATTCTCGTGGGGCTTGCGCTGGCAGCGGTGCGGCTGTATCAGGATTTTACTCGTCCGCTGCCGCCGGAAAGCGACGACACCAAACCGCGTAAGCCGTGATCTGTCGTTGAGACTTATTTCATGCAGTAGAAGGACACTACCATGATCGACATTAATCTAATCCGTGAAAAGCCGGAATGGGTCAAGGAACAGATCGCCAAACTCAACGACGACTCCGCCCTCAGCCGAATTGACGCCATCGTAGAACTGGATAAACAGCGCCGCGCCCTGCTCACCGAAGCCGAAACCATACAGGCAGCGCGGAATAAACTCAACAAAGCTGCCGGAATGCTGCGTGGAAACAAACAGATTGATGATGCGCGGCGTTATGCTCTGGCGGCTGCGGCGCAAAAGGCGATTGTCGCTGGCGACTACGAACGCGCAGCGCAAGTCTTGGCGGGCGAGAGCGCCGATCTGGATCAAAGCGCCGACGGCAGCGCTCTTGATGCGTTGAATACCGCGCTTGGCGGCATCGGGACGCGCGTCGAAAGCATCAACGGGCAAATCAGAGAAATCGAAGCGCGGCTTGAAGAAAACATGCTGTGGATTCCCAATCTCCCCCACAGTAGCGTCCCGGTTGCCCCCGATGACTCGCACAATATCCCATGGGAACCGGAAGGCGAATTCTACGAGTTCGATTTCGAGCCGAAACCCCACTGGGAACTGGGACCAGCAGCAGACATCATCGACTTCGAGCGTGGAGTCAAGCTGGCAGGCACGCGCGGCTACATCCTCAAAGGCATGGGGGCGCGGTTGCAGCGGGCACTGATTCAGTTTTTCCTCGACAAAGCTGCCGAAAAGGGCTTCACTGAGCTTTACGTGCCGTACATGGTCAAAGAAGAGATGATGTACGGCTCGGCGCAATTCCCCAAGTTCCGCGATGTGGTGTACTTCGATCCCGATGCCGATGTGTTCATGCTGCCCACCGCCGAAGTCGCTATCACCAACATGCACCGGGACGAAATTCTGGATGAGGCGCAGCTACCGCTTTACTACGTGGCGCATACGCCCTGCTTCCGCCGTGAGCGGTTGAGCGCAGGACGCGACGTGCGCGGCATCAAGCGCGTGCATCAGTTTGAAAAAGTGGAAATGTACAAGTTCACCACGCCGGAAACCAGCTATGACGAACTGGAGTCGCTGGTAGAGGCGGCAAGCGACATCTGCCGTGCGTTGAAGCTGCCCTTCCGCCGTCTGGAAATCGTGACCGGCGACCTCGGTTTTGCCGCCAGTAAGAAATACGACATCGAAGTCTGGTCGCCCGGCTGCAAAGAGTGGTTGGAAGTCAGTTCGTGCAGCAATACCGAGGATTTTCAGGCACGCCGCGCGAACGTGAAATACCGCCCGCAGGATCAGAAAAAAGCCCGCTTTGTGCATACCCTGAACGGCAGCGGGCTTGCCACGCCCCGCGTGCTGATCGCCATTCTTGAGAATTATCAGCAGGCGGATGGCTCAGTACGCATCCCCGACGTGCTTGTACCCTACATGGGCGGGGTAGAAGCGATCGGCGGCTAAGTCTCGTATTTGAGACATGCGAGTGCGCTTCGTCCCCACGAGCGCACTCGATGATTGGAATTCTCGGCGGCGCGTTGCAATACGTCGATGGCGCGAGATCGGTCAACGTTGAGTAATGCTCGCGCCGCCACGTAGGAATTCTGCTCATCTGGTATCGGGTTCTCGACAATTGCGCGTAGTGGCTCGAATGCCCGCGCGTCGCCAAGCATTCCCAGCGCCCAGATCACGCTCGCGCGTACATCCCATACATCGTCGGCAAGCGCAGAAATGAGTGCATCCACCACACGAGGATCACCAATATCGCCAAGATTTGCCGCCGCTCGCCACCGCGCTTCTTGAGGGTTATTCGGGTCACTCACAAGGGCTAGAAGCGGCTCAATCGCATCCTGCCCCATTGCAATCAGGGCGCAGTCCGCGTTGATGCGTTCCAGAAGATCGGTACTGTTCAGAGATAGTGGAATATAGCTCATGTCTACGACAACTTTTCACGCGCCTTAATCTTCAACCTGTTCATGAAACGCCCAAGCCGAAGATATTCATCCAGTTCTTCAAGCTCATCACTGGAAATTTGTCCATTTCGATTTTTCTCTAGCAGAAAGCTCATCCGCTCCTGCGAAGCTTGCGATGGACGAAAGGCGATAATCTGCTCAGGAGTTGGCTGGGTGGTCAGGAACCCAAAGACCTCCTCTTGTGCTGAGAACATCCGCTCAATTGTCATTGACACCACTCTAAGACTAGACCCCACAATTATACTCTAGGCATATATCACGTACCGCTCAAGGAACTTCAGCGTCGCCTTCAGATATGCCTCAATCGTCTCCGGCTTGCGGAAACCGTGCCCTTCGCCAGCGAAAACGTGGTATTCATGCGGCACACCGCGCTCGCGCAGCGCCGCCACAATACTGTCGCTCTGCGATTTCGGCACGACGTTATCCTCGTCACCCTGAAAGATAATCACCGGATCGACGATTTTGTCTGCGTGAAACAACGGGGAGCGTTCGCGGTACAGCGCCGCATCCTGTGGCAGCCTACCCAGCAGCGTTTCCGAATACCGCTCCTCGAACTTGAATTCAGCTTCGCTCACCAGCGTGAACTGGTTGCTGATTCCGTATAAACAAACACCCGCTTTATAGAATCCCGGCTTGCTCACCAGTGATTGCAGAACGGTATAACCACCCGCACTGCCACCAAGAATGACGAACTTCGATGGATCGGCTAATCCCTGCGCTGCCAGATACGCCGCGCCACTTGCCGAATCCTCTACGTCGTAATAGCCCCATGCACCACGATGCTTATCCTTGTAGGCTTTGCCGTAGCCGGTGCTGCCACGATGGTTGACTTGCAGCACCGCATAACCGCGTGTGGCATAAAACTGCATTTCGGCGTCATACGTCATGCGGCGCTGGCTGGTGGGACCACCGTGTACGTGGACGATCAGCGGTGGCAGCCCAATCCCCTCGAACCGTCCGCTCGCTGGTGGATAATAGATACCGTACACGGTCTCGCCGTCATGTCCCGTCCATTCAATCGCCTGTGGCTGTGATAGCTGAGAAACATCAACGGAATTGGTGCTGGTGTATCGGTGGACGCGCGGCAGCGTTCTAAAGTGACTTATTTTCCTTTGAAGCGCTGGATCACTGATAAAACGTTGCTGCATCACCGGGTCTTCCGAAACTTTGCCCTTCAACCGCCACAACAAGTTCAGTGGCGTTAGCGTTGTCAGGGTTGGATCGTCGGCATACAAACCCGCCAGCGTTTGCAAGGGCGGTTGATTGGGCTGATACAGCGAAAGCAACTCAAGCGTCTGGTGTGTTGCATCCCGTTCAGAATCGTAGCTCACCACCTGTTCGGGTGATGTGCCTGAACTTGCCAGCAGCGCCAGCGCATCTCTTGTTGGACAAATCGAAATCTGACGTAATTCGGTATAGTCATCGAAATTGGTAATTGAGCCATCATCTCGTTTCTTGATGGATTTACCCGTTTTCACATCGTAGCACCACAGCGTAGAGACGCTCTTTTCGTTGCGAATGCTGTAGATGGCTTTGCCATCCCGCGACCAGCCATACGTCCGTATGCCCTGCACCCACGCGGGTACGGCATGTTCGGCTTCGGCAGTCGTAAGCTGCGTATGCTTTCCGGTTTTCAGGTTATAGAGATAAATCTGCCACCAACCACTGGCGTCACTGACGTATGCCAGCGTTTTGCCATCCGGCGAAAACTCTGGCTGAAAGACGGACGTGTCGGCATCCCCGGCAATCGTCTGTATCGATTCGACGTAGGGAAAACCAGCGCGGTCATAAGCAAGCTTTGCCAGTCGTAGCTCGGTGCCATCCCACGGCATTTGAGGATGATTCCAGACGATATACGCAATATGTGTCCCTGCCGGATGCCATGCAGGTTGCATCACAAAATCGGTGCCAAACGCCAGTTTGCGCCCCCATTCGCTGCCGTCGATGTCCACCACCGCCAATCCGTCGGTGCGCCCATCGTGATGCACGTACATCACCCATCTTCCATCCGGTGAGATGCGCGGTGACGCGGCGCTGCCAAACTGTGGCGTGATCGGCTTCGCTTGTCCGCCAGTGACCGGAATGCGGTAAAGTCGTCCGCCATTTCCGGCGAACACGACGATGCCATTGTGTACGTGAAACTCGCCGCCGCCGTATCCCACGCGCCCACGCACCGCCATCTCACTCTCGGTCAGATCGCGTGGTGCGTCGTTGCCGCGCTGTGCGACTAAAACGCTCTGTCCGGCGCGGCTTTCCGCCCAGATTAACGTTTCCCCATCACTGTCCCACTGTACGTCAAAGAGACGAACGCCGCCTGCCAGCATTCGCGGCGAAATTGGGCTGCTCCATGTTCCAAAAGCCCGCTGCTGCTTCATACCAACTCCGTAAGTGCTCAGAATTGGCTAGATTATAAAATGCGGAATGAGAAAGAAAAACGCCCCACTGCGAAGGTGGGGCGCTTAGTGGCTGTGTGGGGTGAAAAAAAGTCTTTAAAATAAATCTTTTGGTACCCCACACACATTATGTTGTGTTGTAAGGCAGTATATGAAAACTCATCCGCAAAGTCAAACACTTTTTTACAGGACTTTAATTGTTCTGACCGTAACTATCGCTAGTTCATAAAAACACAATCGCCTCTTCACTCGCCAATTCACCAGTCAAATTTAGAAATTCAACGACTCAACGTGTTGAAGAATAAAGATACTGGGTAAAGATTTCGTTGATTTCTTCATTTTAATCCGAAACTTAATGTACGCTTATCGCATTCTAATTTGGTGTAAACTGCACAAATCTGCCACTAACTTTGCTTAGAGCGGGTTATGTGCTTTGCTGTCGTAATCGCTCCCCTTCTCCCAGCGAAGCTGGGACGCCCGCATTGCGTGGGAGAAGGGGCTGGGGGATGAGGGGTATCAAGTGCATCACACGCTCTAGTAGGAAGCCCCCTGCGGATTGCTCACGTGATTCGTCTGACCAATCGCCAGACGACCCAGATCGCTCTGCGGCGGATATTCGCTGGACACGATCTCTACTATCGTACCCTCGTCCGCCCAGTGGAAGAGTTGCTCTCCTTGTTCGTTGCGCGACATAATGCAGCCGTAGGTATAGGGAGTACCCACATTTTGCCCGCCGAGATACGCGCCATTCGGAAGCAGCACCGCTCCGTGAAACCCGTTGACCAGTCCGGGAACAACTTCATAGATGCCCATGAACCAGTACATCGTCCACGAACCGCAGCTATTGTCGCCACACAATTCCACGCTGCTGCCGGTAGCGACTTCTTCATGGCTGAGAATCTGGTAGATACCCGGTGACGTTGGCGCTCGATCCATCCCGGACGAAATCTGCCAGTTAAAGACAAGCTGCCCATTTTCATAGGCATACAAAGTCTGCGTATCAAGGTTGACGATAATGCGTTTGTTCGGAACCGGATCAAGGGGCACAACCTCGTCCCTCGACGGCAGATTGATAACCTCGCCTACCGAGAGCAATTCGTCCCAATCACGGTTGGGATTCGCCTGTTGAATCAGGCTGAAAGGAACACCGTTGCGCCGCGCGATTCGGTATCCGTTGTCGCCCGGTTGTACCGTATACGTCGCCGTTCGATAGCGGATGCGAAGCGTTACCTGCGAACGCAGTTCGTTGATTGCCTGCCGTACTTTCGCAATTGCGTCGGATGGCTCGATATAAAGCAGCGGATTCTGCTGGCTCAGGGTTTCCGTCTGAGAAGCAACGTACTCTGCAAAAACCTGTTCGCGCAGCGAAAGTCCATCTGAGCCTGCTTCCAGCCAGCTTGTAAACGTATTTCGATCAGGCGTCCATGCAAGGGTCTGATTGGTAAACGGATCATAGGCGCGAAGCAGGAAGGTTTGCGAGGCAAGCATCCTCGCTTCATCCAGATAGGGCGTCGGGTCGAGAATATCCGGCTGCATCGGCGTCATGACCAATTCCAGCCGTCTTTGATCCGCTATCTCGGTGAGATTTTCCTGCAAATTTTCCATTGTGACGGCAACGTCGAGAAAACGCCCATCGCTGCCTTCCACGCCGACGATCTGATCCCCTTCCCAACGGTAGCCCGCGTTGTAAGGCACAATCTTGGTGATTTCGGTGTAATCCAGCAACGTGTTTTGCGCCTGAAGCACGTCCAGTTCCACCGTTGGCATCACGCTGTAGCCGAATGGAAGCCCACTCATCCCAACGCTGCGGGCAGATTCGGCAGTCGCCCGTGCATCCAGTCTCATGCCCAGTTCCGCCGGAGTAATCTCCCACTGGCGTTCACCGTCCACCAGTTGGATACGCATCTCGTTGTCCCACACCTGTTGCAACGCGGCGGCAGCTTCTTCAACCGACTGCCCGCCAAGCGCGATACCGAGCGACCAGACATTAGGAAAGATGCGGTTTTGCGTGACGTGCGCCAGCACAAAAATTATGAATGCAAGGAAAATCGTCCCCGCGATTCCAAAAAGGATGCGAATATCGTTCCGAACGTGCCAGAGCAAGTCACGCGCGACGATACTCGCTCGTCCAAGCGCCACACCTAACCCAGAAGTTGCATTGGTTCGTGGCACGCGAAAAGAGGGCATCGACACACTGCGTCGCTCAAGTGGCGGTCTGGTTTCAATCGGCGTGCCGGTTCTTGGCACACGCGGCGTTGCCATTTGACGTTTCTGACGCGCGGCGACACGTTGACGTGCTCGCCCTCGATGTCTGCGATCTGGCTGATAAACATCCATGACGCATTTGCCCCACTAAGACTTGCTATGTTTCTATTCTAATGGTTTTTCGAGATCAGGGCATCAAGTTCGCTGCTCATCATGAGGTGGTGAGAACACAATAATCAACAGTGAATCGACCAGCGCACGAGTCGTATGCGCTACTCCACCCGGAATAGCGTAGCTGTCACCGGGCTGGCAGATTCGCGTCTCTCCCCCAATCGTGACCTCGACTTTGCCATAGATCACGTATCCTACCTGATCATTCAAGTGACTGTGTGTAGGAACAACTGCATCACGCTCGAAGAAAAATTCGCATAGCATCGCTTCATCGGTTGACGCCATCGTCCGGCGGTGAATGCCTTCGAAAGTCTCAACCTGTGCGGCGTCCTGCGGTGTTACAAAGTAGCCGTCAGCCATGTGTGCTCCCCTCGTTTTTGATTATTATGCCTAGGTGTCACAAGTTTGTCTACGCGGCGGACTTATGGTATAGATTTCAAATCATATTTCGATTAAAATCCATGAAATCAGCACCTAATAAACTCGCCAAACAGGAACGCACACGATGAGAAGTTTCCCTGATAAGTTATTCGTGTATGAAATCAATACGTGGGTGTGGCTGAACGAACTGAGCAAGCAATTCGGACAAAAAATCACACTGGAGAATGTACCGGACGAGGCGATAGATGCGCTGGCGATGCCCGGTCTGGACGTGATCTGGCTGATGGGCGTCTGGAAACGCAGTCCCTTTGGGCGCGAGAATGCGCTCAAATATAAACACGAATACCAGCCTGCCCTGCCCGACTTGACCGACGAGGACGTAATCGGGTCGGCATATGCCATCGGCGATTACGTTGTGGACGAGCGCATTGGCGGCAGAAGCGGTCTCGCGTCCTTCCGTGAACGCTTGAAACAGCGAGGCTTACGTCTCCTGTTGGATTACGTTCCCAATCACGTCGCCTGTGATCATCCGTGGGTACATGAGCATCCCGATTTCATCATCATGGGTAAACCGGAAGATGTTGAGAACCGTCCAAGCGACTTCTTTGCCACCAAAGACCGGGATGGCAAAGATGTGGTGCTGGCGCACGGACGTGACCCCCTCTTTCCCGGTTGGTCAGATACCGCGCAACTCAACGCCTTCAACCCTGAGTTGCGAAAGGCAGTAGTTGAACTCCTGCTCGACATCGCCAGCCAGTGTGACGGTGTGCGCTGCGATATGGCGATGCTGCTGTTCAACGACATTTTCGCCGGAACGTGGAACGGTTACGTTGGACCGAAGCCGGAACGCGAATACTGGGAAGAAATCATCCCGCAGGTACATGAGCAATACCCCGACTTTCTGTTCGTGGCGGAAGTTTACTGGGACAAAGAATACGAGATTTTGCAGCAGGGCTTCGACTTCGCCTACGACAAGGTGCTGTATGATCGCATCATGGAAAACGACGTACAAAAGCTGCGCCAGCATCTCGTTGCTTCGATTGATTATCAGAAGCAGATGATGCGGTTTATCGAAAATCACGACGAGCCACGCGCGTATGACAAGCTCGGACATGATCGGAGCTTCCCCGCTGCAACCCTGATCTGCACGCTGCCCGGCGGCTGCCTGCTTCATGATGGACAGTTAACCGGACGCATCGTCAAACTGCCGGTTCAAATCGCTCGTGCGCCTGAAGAAGAAGTCCATGACGATCTGCGGCAGTATTATCTGAAGCTGCTCAACGAAACCCGCGATCCGATTTACCAGAACGGCGAATTCTACCTGTTCGAGGTCAGTCCGGCGGGTGAGGACAACATTACCCATTTCAACCTGCTGGCATACGGCTGGCGTGAACCGGAAAAGGATTATCGCCTGATCGTCGTCAATATGACCGAGTATCGCTCGCAGGGGCGCGTGAGCCTTCATCCGTGGGATTGGATCGAGGGGAAGACGTGGCGCTTGTTCGATGTGCTGGATGGCGCGGAATACACCCGGCACGGCGGCGAAATGGTACACGAAGGGCTTTTCATTGACCTTGAACCCTACGAGTCGCACGTCTTCCGCTTTGAACTCGTCAACACCCCCGAAGCTGCCTCCGAACAACCAGCGTAATTTCCAATGACTTTCGCAATTCCGTCAAACAACCCACGCCGCACCCGTTTACTCGCCATCGGGTGCGGCGTAGTGATCTTTTTCTGGCTGCGCATTGAAGATAACTCGGTTCTGCCCGCCGTCATCGGTGGGCTGGCGTTATCACTCCTCGGCGCTTACGTCTGGCTGATGAAAAACTTCAGCGGCAAAACCCTGAACACGGGTTATCTGCTGCTGGGCTTGACGTTGACAGGTGCGGTTTGCGGGCTTGCGACAGCGGCAGTGACAGCGGGGTTGATGCTGCTCAAAAACGGAATGCACGGGCACGTTTTCCCCGATTTTCCCTTTGGTGTGATCGCGGAGATTTTGCAGCGAGCACCGCTGTGGGCACTCGCCGGAGGGCTGGTAGGTTTAGGATTGGCGCTGGCGTGGCGGGCGCTGACCTAGTTCTCCGTCCCCGGCAGGCGCAGTTGGGCTTGCGTTGGCAGTGGTTTGTCCTGTTTCGTCACCAGATTTTTGGAGAATTCGCGCAGCCACCGTCCCGAATCGGCTTTGCGTTTGTCGTTTGCGGCTTCAAATGCTTCGTTGGCGCGAACCATGTAGTTGGTCGCGTTCACGAGGTCGCCTTTGCGCTGGTAGGTGAGCGCAAGGTAATAGAGCGTTTCCGGGCGCTTTTGATCAGCATAGTGGGCGCTCAGGAAATATTGCAGCGCCGTATCCCAGTTGCCTGCCTTGTATTCCAGCACGCCAAGCCCGTAATTTGCCAGCATTTCATACTTGAAGCGCCGCAGCGACTCTTCAAAATCCTCCCGCGCCTTCTCCAGTTCACCATCTTCCAGATGCATCAGCCCGCGTGCGGCATAATATTCGGATTTGTTGGGTAGTGCTTCCAGCGCATTGTTCATCGCCTCAATCGCGCTGTCGAAATCGTTCTTGCGATAGGCTTCCAGCGCACGACGGTAATACTCGTCCGCTTCGTAACGCCCCGTTCCCAGTCGCTGCGTAAAACTCGGCATCTCCCGTCCTTTGCGTCTTTGCAGTTCAATCGCTAGTATATTACGGATCATCATACATTGAGAATGGTTTTCAAAAATGGACTTTGAACTAAGCGAAGAACATCGTATGTGGCAGCGGGCGGTGCGCGATTTTTGCGAAGCGGAACTCAAGCCCTACGCCGCCGAAGTTGATGAAACCGGCAAGCTGCGCTGGGAAGCGATTCGCAAAATGCGCGACATCGGCTTGCTTGGATTGAATATTCCCGAAGAATACGGCGGCATCGACATGGATACGGTCGGTGTCGCGATTGCAATGGAAGAACTGGGACGCGCCTGCGGATCAACGGCGCTTTCAATCGCCGCACATAACGGGCTAGGCTGCGCTCCTATCGCCCGATGGGGAACCGATGAGCAAAAAGCGAAATACTTTCCCCTGCTGTTGAGTGGCGATCACTTAGGTGCGCTTGCCCTGACCGAGCCGAACGGCGGGTCAGACCTCGCGGGCGGCGTGCAAACCACTGCTGTCGAGGAAGGCGATAGCTGGATCATCGACGGATCGAAGGCGTGGATCACCAATGCCGGAAACGCCCCCGTGATGACGGTTCTGCTGCGCACCGATAAACAGGCGGGAACGCATGGCTTCAGCATGATGCTGGTGGAAACCAAATCTGAAGGGTTGACGGTTCACCCGCCGGAGAAAAAGATGGGGCTGCGGGGGTCGCCCACCCACATGCTCAGTTTCGATGAAGTGCGCGTTCCCCTCAA
>DATGQJ010000165.1:0-7168 GCA_035304265.1 Oceanobacillus sp. | reverse complement strand
GCATCCGGCGTCTTATTTCGTTGAACCGCATCAGCTTTCCATCTTCGCAATTCAAGTCTTTTCAACCCCTTGACTATCACGTTACGTCATAGTTTATGATGCATTTCGTCAGTCATGGAGGTTGAAGGTGTACACGGTCAAGCAGATTTCGGATTTGGCTGAGGTCAGCGTCCGCACCCTGCATTATTACGACGAAATCGGGCTGCTGCGTCCGTCGAAAGTCGGCGCGAACGGCTACCGCTATTACGACGATGCGGCGCTGATGCGGCTTCAGCAAATCCTGTTTTATCGCGAGATCGGTCTGGAACTCATGCAGATCAAGGAAATCCTCGATAGCCCGGATTTCGATCTGCTGGCGGCGCTGCGTTCGCACCGCGCCGTGCTGCACGAGAAGATCAACCGCCTTGAGAAACTCATCAACACCGTCGATAGCACGATCAAGCATCTGGCAGGAGAGGTCAACATGAGCAAGAAGAACTTATTCGAGGGATTCAGCGAGGAAAAGCAGAAATACTACGAGCGCGTGGCGCGGCTCGAATACGGACCGGAACGAGTCAACGAGTCGGTTCGGCGCTGGAACAGCTACGGCAAGGAAAAGCAGCAGGCGATTCAGGCTGAAGGTGGGAAGGTGTATACCGATCTGGTCGAGGCGATGGAAGCCGGAAAATCGCCGCAGAGCGAGGAGGTTCAGAAGATCATCCAGCGCTGGCATCAGCACATCTACTACTTCTACGAGCCGACGCTCGAAATCATGCGCGGGCTGGCAATGGGCTACAGTTCCAATCCTGAATTCATCGCCTTTTTCCAGAAGCTACACCCCGACCTGCCGGACTATCTCTCCGCAGCGATCTACCAGTACGTAGACGATCTGGAAACTCGCGAAATCGAGCGCTTGCTTGCCGAAGATGAGAAACAGCAGGCGGGTTGATAAGCCATGCCCGTACATAAGACGAGGAGCATGATGCTGTTTGTCTGTTAGATACGGAGAACGTAGGGACAAGATACATCCTGTCCGTTCCTCTCAAATAGGCGGCGGACACGACGGTGTCGTGTCCCTACAATCTTCATATTAAATTGCCAAATCGCATCATGTTCCCTGTCTAAACCTTCTCCCGTCATTTCCCGTTTTTCAGCGAGGAGCTATACTCAACCGCTCAAGGGTGTAAGGTTCCTCATCAACTGCTCACCTTCTTGGGACTACATCCTTTCTGCGACCTATGGTATGGTTTTGCCCGCATGTGTTACAGAAAGGATAAAGACACATGAGCAAACGACTTACCCTTTTACTCCTCTTGCTGATAGCAATCGTGCCCGCGACGTTGGCGCAAGAAGAACCACCGCCGCCCGTTGTTGCCGCTGTAAACGACCTCTCATCTCGTCTCGGTCAAACGGTGACGAACTACAACTACAACTTCGAGCAGTTCAATTTCCCCGATAACACCATGAATTGCCCCACCGCGCCCGTGACGCCCACGCAGGGGACGGTGTCAGGCTACGAAATCACCATCACTTTTCAGGGAACGGATTACAGCTATCGCGCGAATACCGATGGCAGCGTCGTTTTCCCGTGTGACGAAACGCTTTTGGGGGTAACGCCCGGTGTACCCGCGCAAGAGCCGACGCTCGGCGGCGCTCCGACGGTGGACACCGCTGCTACCACCTGTCCCAGTGGCTTCGCGGGCTTCCTGATGCCTCGTGTAAACGTGGGGCAGCAGGCGCGAGTGACGACCACCAGCGGCGTGCCCAATCGCCTGCGTAACGCCCCGACCACCAATGGTCAGCAAATCGGGGAAATCGCCGCAGGGCAGCAGTTCGACATCGTTGGCGGTCCTGCCTGCGCCGATGGCATTGTCTGGTGGCAGGTATCGGTAGGTGGACAAACCGGATGGACGGCGGAAGGACTGCCGCCCGACATTTATTATCTTGAGCCGATGGGCGCTGTCGCCGCCACTGCCGTTTCGACCAATGCCGGACTTCCTGAAACCACGTTTGCCCCTGAAACGACCACCGAAGCGCTGCCCGATTTCGCGGCGCTGGCGGATAACGCCATCGGGTTTTACGATTTCAGCGCTGATGGCGTGACCCAACTGGTTGTGGTCAGCGAGCCGTTGGGCGAGCAAGATAACCTCGGCGATCTGGGGTGGAGCTTCTCAGGCGACACGTTGGGCTACGCCCTCGCCGAACTCGATGAAACGACAATGGGCTATTTCTATAACCTCTACGTCACCGACGCCAACGGCAGCGCTCCGGTGCAGGTGGCGACAGGGCTTTATTTCGGGATGCCCGTTGCGTTCCGGACGCAGGACGGCAGCGAAGTGATTTACGCCAAATCCGGCGGTCCCGCCGAAACCAACGATCCGAACAGCGCAGGTGCGGAACGAGTACAGGTCTTCGCTCAGCCTGTCGATGGCACTGCTGAGTCCGCGCTGCTGCTCGGTGAGTTCACGTTCGGGCTTGGCTGCGGCGGCGGATCGCCCTATCCGGCGGACTTCGTATACATGCTTCAGGCAGGTTACGGCGGGCGTGGGCTGATCCTTCAGAATACGCCAGCGGGCTTGCTGCACAGCACCAACTGCACCGGAAGCGGTACGGGACTGCTCAACCTTCAGACCGGCGAATCGACGGAACTGAGCACCAACCTGAGCCGCGTCAGCGTCTCTCCAGACGGAAACCAGATCGTGGGTATCGCCGATGAGCAACCCGGTTTCGGCTCTGGCACGCTCACAGTAGTCGATCTGACGACGCTGGAAGCGACGCCGCTGACGACAACCGCCGCGCCCGATCAGGTCGCGTTCGGTGCAGATGGCTACATTTACTACAGCGTGCGTGAGCGATCCAATCAGGTCGTGGCAGGTTCGGATGCAGCTACCGATGCCCTGCGCAACTTCGGCATCGATGACAGCGGATTGGTGCTTTACAATCTGGCGATTTATCGCATTCGCCCGGATGGAACCGACGAAACGCTGTTGTTCGAGGGGACAGGTCACGGCGTTGGACAGCTACTGCCCGCGCCCGATGGCTCGTTCTATTTCAACGTCGTTCCCAGCGGTGAGGCGTGGGTACAGGCGATCACCAGCGGCGAACTCACGATGGGTGATGTCCCGGCTGAACTGGTGATGACGCGCTACTTCCCGCCGACGCTGTACCGCGTTGCAGCGGGTGAAACCACCGCCACGCCCGTAGCCGATGGATTGATGTTCGTGGCGCTGAATCCCGCCTCGTTCCCACCAACGGGACCCGCTTGATCAACACCAGACAAGGGGCGAACCTGCGTGTTCGCCCATCCCAACTCATAATCTAGAAGTGAACGGCGATCCTCAAGATCGCCGTTTTGCCTTCTTCACCCATCAAATACACCGTAGGGGCGAACCTATGTGTTCGCCCGTGCCGCTTTCATCCACCAGCCGAAAGATGCAGCACGTAAGCCACCAGCGCGTCGATTTCCTCGTCGCTCAATCGTTCGGCGTAGTTTTGATACATATATCCGGCACGATACCCCTGTGCAATCGTAGCGTCAGGATCGATGATCGACTCGCGCACGTAATCCGCGAGCGATTCGCCTGTATACCGCGCTCGTAAGGAAAGCAGTGACGGTCCCAATCCGGTGCGCTGCGTTTCCAGCGCATGGCACGAGACGCAGGCGGGCGCTCCGTTGCTGCCATTCAGGTAAACCGCCTCGCCCAGTTCCAGTTCAGCCGAAGTTGATTCATCCCACCAGTCGGCTTCAACTTCGGGTATCGACTCATCGAAGACGCCATCATAGATAATGCGATAGATCGCGGCGGTGTTCCATTCCGCGACGTAAAGCGCTCCGTCGGGTCCCACGGTCACGTCGATTGGGCGCAGGCTGGCTATCGACTGATCGAACGCGGCGAAGGTCTCCCAATCACCTGTGTACGTGCCGTCGTCGGTGGGCGTTAGCTCCACAAAGACGATCTGCCGTCCATTGTTCAAGCCGCGCTCAAGCGGTTCTTCGGCGGCAGTTCCCCACTGGGCGACAAAGATGCCATCCCGGTATTCGTCGGGAAAAACGTCCGCAGCGTAATACGTCAGCCCAGCCGAAGCGACGGACGTGTAAAACTCGGTGACAGGCTTCTCCGTGTCGGTGTCCATGGTCAAACGCCCGAACACATCCGGGAAGCCGTAGTTGTGTCCCTGCCGGATGTGGTTCAGTTCTTCCGGCGGCAAATAGGTGAGCGTCTTGGAAAGTTGATCGGGGCTGTTATCCACCGCGAACAAATCGCCGGTGGGTGAGAATGTCAGGTCATAGGGGTTGCGCAAGCCGCTGGCATAGACCTCAAGATTGTTCCCGTCCAAATCCATCCTCAGGATAGCGGCTTCAAGCGGATCGGACAGCGGACCATGATCCGAAGTCGCGCCGACGGCAACGTAGAGCTTTCGATCCTGCCCGATGGCGATACCGTTGTTGGAGTGGTCGATGTATTGAAGCGACGGCAGATTTTCGACCAACGGCGTGAGCGCATCGTAAACGCCGTCGCCGTCCTCATCCTCAAGCCGACTCACGCGCCCGCTGTCGGACAAATACAGGGTATCCTGATCGAAGTCTATACCGACTGCATGGTGAATATCGAATTCAGCCCCATGCAGTACCTGTAGTGCGTCGTCGGCAGCCCCGTCGCCGTCCTCATCCGCCAGCACGTAGAGATCGCCTTCAAGCGTCAGCATGTATAAGTGACCACCGGGACCGAACGTGATCGCCGTTGGCATACTGGCGTCGCGCACCTGACCGTATAAGTGCGCCTTAAATCCCGGAGGCACTTGCAACACCCGCTCACCGGGCAGGCGGGTATCATTCACGCTGAAGCGGGCGGGTGGCGTTTCATCGGCGATAAATTCCTCGACCTGTCCATCCGCGCCGCGTAGCACCGCCACCGACCAGTAAAACTCTCCCGGCGGCTGGTACTGAAGCCAGTTGGCAAGGTCATAATTGGTATCGTAGCTCCACGCGATACCCTGCGGCGCTTCACCCTCGCGCCACACGCGCACGTCGTAAGCCTCGCCCTGCTCAAGCGGACGCACCCACTCCCATCTCAATTTGACATCGGTTGGAGAGTCGAACACGCTGCCGTCAGGGGGTTCGATAAGCTGAGGATGGGGAGAGGTCTCAATAAGCGAGGAAAAGGTATCGCCGTCTGTTGCGATGCTTGTACACGCGCCAAGCGCTAAAATCAGGACTAATGCTCGTAAATCCATGCACACGTTTGCTATCTGACACAAGACCATTCACTATAATACGGCGCGGGGCGAGATGCCAGACAAACTTTGGCGCTACCGGAGTGTTAAGTCTGTACAATTATCGTCTCACCCGTCGCAGCACCATCATCGGCACGGTACGCGCTTCCTCGATGCCAAGCGCGAACGCCAGCGCGAAGAACGCAACCAAGCCTACCCCTGCGCCAACGATGACCACGATCAATGCGGATTGTCCGGCGAGCGCCTGCGCCACCAGCCAGACTCCAATGCCCATGCCTGCCGCTGCGATCAGCGTTTTGGTCGCGCCGTTGAGCACAAACTGATCCTGAATCGTCCCGATGCGCCGCCGCAGCAGCAGCCACAAGGCGATACCTTCCAGCAGCGTCGTGAGCGAATTTGACAGCGCCAATCCCGCGAAGGGTCCCCGGCTCAAGCTGTCCGGATCGCCAATGAATCGAATGAAGATCAGGCTGAGCACGATGTTGGCGACCATCGACGCCACGCCGATCAACACGGGCGTCTTGGTATCTTCCAGCGCGTAGAATGCGCGAGAAAGCACTTCCAGCAGCGCGTGTCCGGCAATGCCAAGCGCGAAGAAGGACAGCGCCCATGCCGTCGCCGCCGTGCTTTCCGCCGTCCATTCGCCGCGCTCGAAAAGCACGCTGATGGCAGGCTGACCGAGCATGATCATGCCAACCGTAGCAGGAAAGGCGAGGAACAACACGCCGCGCAAGGCATTCGCCAGCCGATCCTTGAAGCCGTCTATGTCCTTCTGTGCCGCCAGCGCCGAGAGCGACGGAAACAACGCCGTCCCCATGCTCTGCGCGATCACGCCAAGCGCGAAGAACATCAGCACCCACGCCGTCGTCAGCGCCGTCTGGCTGCCGGAGACCATGCCCGACGCCAGATTGACGTTGACCAGAAAATTGATCTGTACCACCGCCAGCCCCAACACGCGCGGCAGCATCAACACCAACACGTCACGCACGCCGGGAACGCGCGGATCGGGCAAAAACCGCAGTTTCGCGCCAATACGCGGCAGCCCCGGTAGCTGGATGGCAAGGTGCAGCACCGCTCCCAGTATCGCACCGACGGCAAGCCCATACGTCCCTGCGGTGTCCGGCGACATGGTATCCGCGAGGGCATTCACAAATACGGGCGTCAGGAACAACGCGCCGAAAATCTGCCCCAGATTGTTCATGCTCAACGCCAGCGCGGGCAGGACGAACAACTGTCGCGCATTGAGGATTCCCATCAACAAGCCGCTCACGCTGAAAATGATCACCGTCGCCAGCATCCACTGGGTAAGCGACGTGGTGAGGGCTTGCAGTTCCGGCGATCTCCCCGGAACCAGCAGCGCAGGCACGATGATCGGCGCAAGCAGCGCGAGGATCAGCGCGAGCAGGGTTGCCAGCAGCACCGCGCAGGTCATGACCGCGCTCGCAAGCCGCCATGCGTCTGCTTCGTCATCGACACTAAAACGCGCGAATACCGGAATGAAAGACGACCCCAACGCGCCGCCCGCGACCAGCACGAACAGCATCTCTGGAATGCGCTGCGCCGCGTAGAACGCATCGAGCGCGTCGCCTGCCCCAAAAATGCCGGAAAAGACCGCCGTTCGTACCAAGCCAAGCACGCCGCTGGCAAGGAAGCCAAGCACCACCACCATCGCGGCACGCAGGATTTGTCGGTTGGAAAGCGCAGTAGACATGAAACCGCCAACATGGTAAAGATGTCAGCCGTTCATTATAGATGGGATTGGTTGGTAGAGGGAAGCGGAGATTGCCCAGTCTCGACACCCCTCATCCCCCCGTTGGCGCTGAGGAGAGGACATGTTGTCAGGTGAAGCGATTGTCGGGAATGAACCGTAAGTCCAGACAGAGTGTGTGCCGTTGCACGACTTGGACAAAATAGCGTAAGCCTTCCTTGAACAGACTCCAGAGCCGCCGGACGG
>DATGQJ010000164.1:0-2921 GCA_035304265.1 Oceanobacillus sp. | reverse complement strand
ACCGCCTTCGAGCGAGCATTGGACTTCTTCAACATCCGCGTTTTTGTGGTTGTGGTGGGCGTGCTTGCCCTGCTGAGTATCGCCGTGCTGCTCTTTAATCAGATGATCACCCCGCCGTTGGTTCGCCTGCGCCGCGCGACTCAGCAACTCACCGAAGGCGATTTCGAGGTCGAAATTACCGACACTGAGCGCGGCGACGAAATCGGCGAGCTTGCCAACGCCTTCGCCATCATGAAAGAAGCCGTGCGCGATCTGGTCGAAGACCTTGAGGCGCGTATTGCTGCCCGCGCCCGCGACATCAGCGCCACGCAGGACATCAGCCGCTATGCTGCGACTCAACGTTCGCTGCAAGTCCTGATGGATCGCGTGGTGGACTTGATCGTGGAGCGTTTCCCCAGCATTTACCACGCGCAAATCTTTCTGGTGGACAGCGACAACGAATACGCCATCGTGCGTGCCAGCACGGGCGAAGTCGGTAAGCAGCTTATCGCGCGTGGGCATCGCCTTGCGGTTGGTAGTGTGAGCGTGATCGGACAGGTGACGGAGCAAGGGCGCTATATTCTGGCGCGTGACACCGCCATCAGTCAGGTACACCGCCGCAACGAATTCTTGCCGGATACTCGCGCCGAGCTAGCTATTCCCCTTCGCGTCGGTGATGAAATCATCGGGGCGTTGGACGTGCAAAGCAAGCAGCCCGACGTATTCACCGAAGACTTGATCACCGTGCTTCAGACGATGGCAGACCAGATCGCCGTCGCCATTCAGAACGCGCGGCTCTACGAAGAATCGCTCCGCCGCGTGACCGAAATCGAAGTCAGCAACCGTCAGGCGACGTTACGCGCGTGGCAGGAATACATGCGCGACCAGCGTTTGAGCGAACTTGCTGCGGACGCGGGCGTGGCAACCAACATCGACCTCACCCCGTTGCGGCGCAGGGCGCTGGAAGAAGGGCGATTGGTCGTGGGCGAAGTGACTGACCGCCAGACCATCCCGATTGCCATTCCCATCGCGCTGCGCGGTCAAACGCTCGGCGCTGTCGAGTGGGAGCTTCCTGCGCAGGGCTTCGGCGACGACAAGCTGGAACTGGCGCAGGAACTTGCCAACCGTCTCGCGCTGAGTTTGGACAACGCCCGTCTGTTCCAGGAGAGCCGCCGCGCCACCGAACGCGAGCGCCTTGTGAACTCGATTGCGGCGAAGCTCACCGCCCAGACCAATATTGACGAAATTCTCCAGACTGCCGTTCGTGAAGTGGGGCAAGCGCTTCGAGCGCCGCAGGTCAGCATTCGCCTGCACACGCAAGTAACCCCGAACGGCAACGGTAGTAATGGCAATGGGAAAGCACACTAAATGCGCTATGGATAACGTCCTTATCCATAACTGAGGTCAAAATAAAGCTATGATTGTAAAAAAATGGCGATGGCAGGAAAGAGCATGACCGATCAAACGAACACGCTACGCACTGGTGTACGTTCCTTGCGCTTCCGCATCATGCGCCTGGTGGTTCCGGTGGTGATGGGGACATTTCTGGTGATAGGATTTGCGGCATACACCGCCGTGCGTGGAGCCGCACAGGATTCCCTGAACCGAACCCACCGCGAAAATCTGGGTGAACTGGCGAACACCGTCAACACTCAGTTTCAGGACATAGCCGACGATTTGCGCGAACTCGCCAGCAGTCAGAACGCTCGTGAATTCGCGCGTGATACCCTGATCAGCGTCGCCAACGATTCGCTCGAAGCGAGCCAACGCCGTTTACTGAGTGACTTCAGCAACACGCTTCAGCAGCATTCCGGCACCTACGTCGCGTTGCGCTACATCACCTATACGGGTTCGGTGTGGAGCGAAGCCACCAGCTATTCCGGTGGAATGCCCATCGTGGATAACACGGTTCATCTCAACGAGATGTCCAACGATGCCGCCGTGCGCCGCGCCGTCAATGCGATGCTCGGTCAGGTCATCATTTCCGAACTCGATTTTGAAGACCGGGAAGGGCGCTTTTTCAATCAGGGTTTCCCCTTCATTCGGTTCAGCACGCCTGTCGCCGCCGAAAATGACATTACCAACATCACCGGCGTGATCCAGCTTGACGTAGCGGCAAGACCACTGCTCACCGCGCTGCAATCGGCTGCTGAAAGCCTGAGCGTGGCGCAGCCGGAACGTCGCGTGTTGGTGCTCGACAGCGCCAACCGGATCATCACGGACAGCGCGATCTCGTCGGACACCTCGTTGTCTCAACTGCTCCGCCAAACTTCGCCTGTTCTGGAAGCCGAATTTCCCGACGTTAGCGAGTATCTGACCGCGCAGGGCACGGTCACGCTGGTCGATCCGGTATATCCGATCAGCAATCAGGCGGTGAATGTCGGCAGCCACCTCATCTCGACTGCCGAAATTCAGTCTCCCGATGCTGCAAGCAGCTACTGGCGCTTGATCCTGATCGACAGTGCCGCGCTGGTGCAGGGCTTCACCAACATCGTCTCTATCGTCGTCTTGCTGGCAAGCGCGATGATCGGCGCGGTGATCTGCGCCATCGTCTACGTCATTCTCGGCAGAACGCTCAAGCCTGTCAGCACTCTTGCTCAGCAGTGGAGCGCCGAAGTCGCCGGACAGCCCTCCGGGTTGGTGGACAAAGTGGCGGGGATGCCCATCGCTTTCGACCAATCCTACGACGAAATCCAGCAGTTGATGAGCGCGTTCATGACGCTGGCAAATCGCGTTGACGAGCTTCAGCGGGAGCTACAATCTCAGGTTGGGCGTTACACCCGCAACCTCGATATTGCCGCCCGCATCGGGCACGAAACCGCGACCCTGCGCGACATCGACAAACTGCTCAACCGCGCCATCAACCTGATCTGCGAAGAGTTCGGTTTTTACCACGCGCAGGTGTTTTTGCTGGACGACGTGGGCAAGAACGCCGTGCTGGT
>DATGQJ010000163.1:0-3337 GCA_035304265.1 Oceanobacillus sp. | reverse complement strand
CGACCTGCGCGACGACGCCGTCCGCCGCTAACTCGACACCTTCCGGGCGAACGCCAAGCGTGACGCGGCTTTCCTCCGGCAAGTCATGGCGAATGGGAAAACCGCCGAAGTTTATGCCTTGCCAGTGGTGCTCGTGAACGTATCCCTCGAACAGATTGATCGAAGGCGTGCCGATAAAACTGGCGACAAACCGGTTGACCGGATTTTCATAGAGCGTCTGGTAATCGCCCACTTGCTCGATTTTGCCCGCTCGCATCACCGCGATTCGATGGGCGAGCGAGACCGCTTCGATTTGATCGTGAGTGACGTAAACCGACGTGACCGGAAACTCGTGCAGCAGCCGTTTCAACTCGATTCGCGCAGTGGTGCGCAATTTGGCATCCAGATTCGAGAACGGTTCATCGAACAGAAACACGCGCGGATCACGTGCCAGCGCCCGCGCCACCGCCACGCGCTGACGTTCGCCACCTGAAAGCTGTCTTGGATGACGATCCATGAGCAGTTCCAAGCCAAATCCAGTGATTTGCGAAATCCGTGACACCCGCTCTGGAATCTCGCGCTCACGATGCCGCAGTCGTAAAAAGAAGCCGATGTTTTCTTCCGCAATCCAGTGGGGAATTAGCGCCCCTTCTTGAAACACCATGCCGATGCCGCGATCACCCAGCGGAATCTCGTCAATGTGCTGGTTATCGTAAAGGACTTCGCCTTTGTCCGGCGCAGTCAATCCGGCGATGATGCGCAGCAGTGTGCTCTTGCCGCAGCCGCTGGGACCCAACACCGCCAGCACTTCGCCGGACAGGATTTTGAGCGAGAGATTGTCTATCGCGACGACTTCGCGCGATCCGCCTTCGGTGGTTTGCTCAAAGCGCTTATAAATGTGGTTTAAGGTGATCGTCGTCATAAACGTCCACTGCCAACTACGGCGTTTATTCGTTGATCATATCCCCAAGCGATTGGAAACGCACCTTTCTATCGAATAAATCCTTGCCAACTCTCCGGTTCGGCACTACGATCATGTATGTTCGACCATCTCAGGAATACACCAATGAATGTGATTGATTTACGCAGTGATACCGTCACGTGGCCCACGCCTGCCATGCGCGAGGCAATGGCGAACGCGGCTGTCGGCGACGACGTGTTCGGCGATGATCCGACAGTGAATGAATTGCAGGCAACCGCCGCCGAAATGCTCGGTAAAGAGGCGGCGCTCTTTGTGGTCAGCGGGACGATGGGCAACCTGACTTCGGTGCTGACACACTGCGGGCGCGGCGACGAGATGATACTGGGTAAAGAGTCGCATATTTTCAGATACGAGGTGGGAAGCGCGGCGGCATACGGCGGCATTCAGCCGAATACGCTGCCCGTGCTACCGGATGGCACAATGGATTTGGACGAGATTCGCCATGCGATTCGCGGCGTCAATCCGCATTTCCCGACTACCCGCCTGATCTGTCTAGAGAACACACATGGCGGCGCATGTGGCGCACCCGTGCCGAAATCTTACATTTCGCAGGTGGCGGAAATCGCCCGGCAAAACAACCTGAAGCTGCATATGGACGGCGCGAGGCTGTTCAACGCGGCGACGGCGCTCAACGTTCCGGCGAAGGAACTCGTTGAAGAGGTAGACAGCGTTTCGATCTGTCTCTCCAAAGGGTTGTGCGCCCCGGTAGGCTCGATCATTGCCGGTTCGCGCGAATTCATCCAGCGGGCGCACCGTGTCCGCAAGAGTCTCGGCGGCGGAATGCGACAGGTGGGCATTCTCGCGGCGGCGGGGTTAATCGCCCTGCGTGAAATGACGCTGCGGCTCGACGAAGACCACGCCAACGCACGGGCGCTGGCGGAAGGCTTGGCGCGTTTGCCCTACGTACAGGTCGATCTCGATTCGGTCAAAACCAACATGATCTTCTTCGCGCTGACGCCTGACGCCCCGTTGACTATTGAACAGCTTGCAGCCCGTTTGAAAGACGACTTTAATATCCTGATGCGCCCTTACAGCGTGGAAGAACGCAGCGTGCGCGTGGTTACGCATTACTGGTTCAAGCGTGAGCACGTCGAGGTTGTCCTTAATGCCATGCGTCAACTGCTGGTTCCATCATACGAACGACTGGCTTCCGACTGATGTACTCTCAAGACGACGATGCTGTGCGACAGGATGATACGTTTCTAGAAGACGAGGAAGCAGCCGACGAGATTCCAGAGCCACGACGAGTCACCTATCGCGGTTCCGGCAGTGACCCCACTTTTGGTTTTCTGGTTGCCATCGCTCTGAGTGTCGGGCTGACGCCGCTGATTCCCGAAAGCTCTGACCTGCGTTTCGCGGTGGTGTGGACGGTATTAGGGATTTTCGGCGTCCTCGCGTGGCTACTCGGCGATATGGAGCGCATCGACAAAGAAGTGCTGGAAAACATCGTCTGGGGTGTGGTCTTCGCGCTGATCGTCGGTGCGCCGATGCTGCTTGTGGGCGGCGACACGCTGGCAACCACCGTACATCTGATCTTCCGCACAGAAATCGGCGGCGAAATCCAGAGCCTTCCCATAGGCGCGGTGCTGGCGATGGTGATTTTCGCCATGCCCACCGCCGAAACGCTCTTTTTTCGCGGGCTGATGCAGACAGGTCGCCCCTTCTGGCTGGTGGGTGTGTTGAGCAGCGTCTGGTCGATCCTGCTCTTCCTGCCGATGATTGAAGTGCGTCAGTTCCCCGCCGTCGCCCTGATCATTGCCACCGCCCTCACGATGATGAATCTGATCTACGCTTACGTGCGGCGGCGTAACGGGTTGGCTGCCGCATGGCTGTGCCAGATCACCGTCAACTTCGTTTTGTTGTTTATCCCCTACGTCAGCCGTTAATTGCGACATTCCGCCACGTCGAACGGTGTAGTTCTTCGGTGGTAAGCACTTCGTTGCACACCTCGGCGTACACTATACACCATCTATCGACTTGTATACCTGACGGCAGACGCAACATGATCAAGATCATCTCGGATAACGCCGAAACCCTTCTTGAGCAATATCATCAACATCTCGCCGCCAACGGGCGATTGAGCGACGCCACGATTGGCAACCACATCGCGGTCGTGCGCGATTTCGCAAGCTGGTACGAATCCTACTCCGGCGAATACTTCCGTCCGGGCAGCGTACCGACGTATGTCCTCATGCCGTATCAGACCACACTTCGGGAGCGTGGTCTGAATTCAGTGAGCATCAAACGCCAGATTGCCATTCTGAACAGCTTTTTCGAGTGGGTAACAAAAGCTGCGGCACGCAAGCGCTCAACTTAAGGGTTGTAAGTCTGAATGCGGCGATTCGGCTGACGTTGGGCGAGACGCTCCATCGCGGC
>DATGQJ010000162.1:0-2684 GCA_035304265.1 Oceanobacillus sp. | reverse complement strand
GGGTCAGATTAGCGCTGTTCATCACGTCAATTTAGTGGAATTGGGTGATGGGGAATTCACCGGAGTCCGGTACAATACCGCCATCACTTTCGTATGAATTCAGGAGCCTATACATGGCAAAAGAATATGATGTCGTGGTCGTTGGCGCGGGTCCGGGTGGCTATGTTGCGGCAATCCGTGCAAGCCAACTTGGGTTGAAAACCGCCATTGTCGAAAAGCAGTATTGGGGTGGCGTGTGCCTGAACGTCGGTTGCATTCCATCGAAGGCGTTGCTGCGCAATGCCGAACTTGCCCACATCGTCAAAAACGAGGCGGAGAAGTTCGGGATCAAGTTCAATGGCGAGGTCACGGTGGACTATGGGGCAGCCTTCAGTCGAAGCCGTCAGGTCGCCGAGAAGCACGTCAAGGGCGTTCGTTTCCTGATGCGCAAGAACAAGATCGACGAATACGACGGATGGGGCACGTTCACCGATGCGCATAACATCGAAGTGACGCTGAACGACGGCAAGAAAGAAACCATCACCTTCAAGAACTGCATCATCGCCACCGGATCGGTCACGCGGCTGATCCCCAACACGAAACTCAGCAAAAACGTCGTCACCTACGAAGAGCAGATTATGCAAGACAATCTGCCCAAGTCGATCATTATCGCGGGCGCGGGTCCGATTGGCGTGGAGTTCGCCTACGTCCACCACAATTACGGCGTAGACGTGACGATTGTCGAATTTCTCGATCATCTGCTGCCGCTGGAAGATGAAGAAATATCGGCGGAACTGGAAAAGCAGTACAAGCGGGCAGGGATCAAGTTCTTGACCAAGACCCGCGTGGACGCCATCGAGGATACCGGAAAAGGCGTGAAGGTGACGGTCACGGGCGCAGATGGCAAGCAGCAAACGCTCGAAGCGGAGCGGGTATTGCAAGCGATTGGCTTTGTGCCGCGCACCGAGGGCTATGGCTTGGAAAAGACCGGAGTCAAGCTGACTGAACGCGGCGCGATAGACATCAACGGCAAGATGCAGACCAGCGTCCCCCACATTTATGCAATTGGCGACGTGACCGGAAAGCTGATGCTGGCGCACGTTGCCGAGTCGATGGGCGTGATCGCGGCGGAGAACATCGCCGGGGCAGAGACCATCGAACTGGATTACGCCATGCTGCCGCGCTGCACCTACTGCCAGCCGCAAGTCGCCAGCTTCGGCTATACCGAGAAACAGGCACGCGAAAAAGGCTACGACATCAACGTAGCGAAATTTCCATTTCAGGCGAACGGCAAGGCAAGCGGCTTAGGTGATAACACCGGCTTCGTCAAGCTGATCAGCGATAAGAAGTACGGCGAACTGCTGGGCGGGCATCTGATCGGTCCCGATGTGACCGAACTCCTGCCGGAACTCACGCTGGCGCGTTTCGCCGAACTGACACCCTATGAAATCGCCCGCAACGTTCATGCTCACCCCACGTTGAGCGAGGCGCTGAAAGAAGCAGCGCATGGGCTTGAAGGGCATATGCTGAATATGTAGGAAGGAAACCATGAGTCGCCAGTCAATCGCGAAAGACTGGCGACTCATTGGAGGAATCGCATGACCGATACTTTCAGCAAGGACGAACTGCTTGCGCGTGTAAAGCAAGGCTGGGACGAATTCAATGCCTATCTCAGCACCTTGAGCGAGGAACAACTGACGGTTCCCACCGACGCGGCAGGCTGGACGGCGAAAGACCACATTACGCATCTGGCAGCGTGGGAAGACGGCGTATATGGGCTGCTGGAAAAACAGCCCCGATGGGAATGGATGGGCATCGACGAGGCGATGTGGGAACGCGGCGATTTTGATGAAATCAATGCGGCAATTCGGGAGCGTTTTCGGGATTTGTCACCGGCTGAGGCGCTCAAACTGCTTCACGATTCCCACCAACGGCTCGTTAAGAAGGTGGAATCGATGTCAGAGGAAGCGTTGGCGCTGCCTTACAACCACTACCAGCCGAACTCGGACGTAGACTCCCCTGTCTGGCACCGGATCGCCGGAAATACCTACGGGCATTTCGAAGAACACCAGCCCTGGATCGAGGCGATTGTCACTCGCAGCTAGGGAAATTGGGTTCTACCCTCTCGTAGTGCGTGCGAGGTGCAAACCCGCGCCATGCGAACGCCGAACGCGCCAGCGTGGGGTTGTAATCAGTCACAGAACGGCGGGTTGTCAACCACTTCGTCCCATCTCATTATATGTGGGCAGCCGAAAATTGTAGGTAGCGCACTTCATGCCCGTCTTTGCCGCGCCGCTTCAAACAGGATGATTCCGGCGGCGACGGCGGCATTGAGCGATTCGGTCTCGCTCACCATCGGGATGTAAACACGTTGGCGGGCAAGCGCAGAGGCTTCTTCGCTTTCGCCGTGCGCCTCACTGCCGATAATCAACGCCCACGCTTGCTGCCAGTCGGCGGCGTCATAGGTTACGTCGCCCTGCATATCGGCGAGGTAAACCGTCAGATCGCGGCAGTAAACGGCGATTCGTGTCCAGCTTGCTTCCAGAACCGGAATGCGAAAGTGAGCGCCCATGCCGCCGCGCAGCACTTTGGGGTTGTAGGCATCCACACTTCCGGGCGAGAGCAGCACCACCTCAACACCTGCCGCCGCTGCTGTACGCAGTATCGTTCCCATGTTGCCCGGATCGCGCAGATTATCGAGGATC
>DATGQJ010000161.1:0-2388 GCA_035304265.1 Oceanobacillus sp. | reverse complement strand
CGAAAGACGCGCCCGTTGATCCGTTTCCGCTGGTGCGCAACACCTACTTCAACGCCGGAGTAGACCTCGCATCCTTCCTCGATTCCGCCGAAAAAGGCGGCGACAAGCCGGAACAGAGCTAGCCTTACTGCTCTGCAAAACTCTTGAGCTTGTCAGGATTCATCACGGAGAAGATGTTGTGAATCTTGCCCTCGCACACGTCGAAGGTGACGACGTGCGCCGGTTGGTCGTCCATAAAGGCGACCAAGCCGGGTTGTCCGTTGATGAGTATGATTTGATAGGTGAACTGAGACGACCACTTATGGAATGCGCCGATGAACAATCGCGCGACTCGTTCCGCGCCCGCCACAACGTTTCGGACGGCGCTGACTTTGCCGCCGCTGTCGGTAGCCGCGCTGACATCCGGAGCCAACAACGCCAACAACTGCGATACGTCACCGCCGATGCACGTGTCTAAAAACTGCTCCACAATCGCCTTGACCGGTTCGGGTTCGACTTCATAACGTGGGCGTCCCCGCGTCAGCCGTTGCCGTGCGCGATGCCCGATCTGACGGCAGTCCTCTGGGCTTCGCTCGACAATCGCGGCGATTTCGGCAAAGGTGTAGTTGAACACGTCATGCAGTAGAAACACCGCCCGGTCAAGCGGCGATAGGCTTTCCAGCATCACCAGAAACGCCGTCGAGATCGACTCATCCAACTCGATCATGTGAGCCGGATCGCTCTCCGGTGATTGCACCAGTGGCTCCGGCAGCCACGCCCCGACGTAGTTTTCCCGCTGAACCCGCGCCAGACGAAGTTGATCAACACACAGCCGGGTCACAATCGTCGTCAGGTAGGCTCTGGGCGAACGAATTTCTGACTCCGGCGCATTCTGCCAGCGCAGAAAGGCTTCCTGCAAAATGTCCTCAGCGTCCATGACGCTGCCGAGCATTCGGTAAGCCAGTCCGAACAGGGCGGAACGGTGTTGATCAAACTCGTCTATGGTACGCATAATGGTCTACGCAGGTACAGCGCTTCGGGCAGGGTCGGGCTTGCGCTGCGATTGATAGTCCCCTGCAACCGTGCGGAAACTCACGTTAAGGCGGTTCCAGCCGTTGATGGAAATAATCGCCATCGTCAAGGCGACAAGTTCGGCTTCGGTAAACTGCTGCCGCGCCTGTTCATAAACCTCATCCGGCACAAAGCCGTCCGTGAGGAGCGTCACGGCTTCCGTCCAGGCGAGGGCGGCGCGTTCGCGCTCGCTGTAAAACGGTGCTTCTTGCCATGCATCCAGACTGTACAGCCGTTGCAGGCTTTCGCCGCTGGCAAGCGCATCTTTCACGTGCATGTCGATGCAGTAGGCACAGTGATTGATCTGCGAAGCGCGGAGTACCACTAGATCGAGCAAAGACTGTTCCAGTCCACTTTTCATCACGAACTTCGACAGACCACTCATGGCGTTGATCACGTCGGGAGCAACCTCTGGATAGTTAATTCGTGCTTGCATCAGTTATACCTCCTTCACACTCGATGTGTTCACCAATATTGACGGGCAACCACAAAAGAGTGTGACACTTTTGCAGGATAAGTATTTGCTGAGTCTCCGCCAGTTTTGCTGAAAGTCATGCCTATAATGGCGTGTCCAATAGGGGCAACCGTGTTTTCACAGTTAAGGAGAGTTTGGATGAAACTCAAGTATTTTGTGTTCATCGCACTACTCACGCTGACACTGCCCGTCCTCGCGCAAGAAACCACGCTTGAAGAAATCGTCATTGAAGTACAGGGTATTCTCCCCGAAGGCGTTGAGTATGACGCTGAAGGCGAACGTTTCCTTTTCGGCTCGCTGACCGAAGGCACAATCCGTCAGATTACGGAAGGCGGCGAAGCCGAGCCATTCATTGAAGATGAAGACCTTGTGTCCTCGGTAGGAATCCACATCGACACCGCCAACAACCGCCTGCTGGTCGCCAATTCCGACGTATCAATCTTGATGGGCGGCGGTGAGGGGAACGGTATGGCAATGCTCGGCGCTTACGATCTGGAAACGGGCGAACGCCTGTTTATGGCTGATCTCGGCGCTCTGCTGCCGGATACCCCCCATTTCGCCAATGACGTAGCGGTTGATGCCAGCGGCAACGCCTATGTGACCGATTCGCTGACCCCTGCGATCTACATCGTTGATATGCGTGGCAACGCCGAGATTTTCCTGCTCGATCAACAACTGATGGGCGGAAGCTTCGGCTTGAACGGCATTGACGTTCACCCGGATCGCTATTTGCTGGTGGCGAGTGGCAGTTCGCTCTACAAAATTCAACTGGACGATTCATCCGAACTCACCGAGGTCGAACTGAGCGAGCCATTGAGCATTGACGGGATGGTTTTAACCGAGGATGGCACGACCCTGTACGC
>DATGQJ010000160.1:0-3553 GCA_035304265.1 Oceanobacillus sp. | reverse complement strand
CCGCCGTAGTGAACCGGCTCATCAAATCCTGCAACTGATCCTGAAACGCTCCCTTGCCTAACGGCGGCGAAATCATCATCAAACTCGAAAACACCGCCGGATTGCGCACCGCCGCATGTGCTGCTGCTACTGCGCCCACGTCCACGCCGCCCACGCCAATATTGGCGGAGTCGATGCGGTAATGCGTCTGTACGAATGGCAAAAGCTCGGTCAGCAGGAAGGCGTAGTGCTGATCGTTGCCGATGTACTCACGGTTGCGCTCGTCCTGCAATCCGCTCTGGATCATCGCGATCACCGCAGGCTGGAACCGGTGATATTTGATCAGCGCGTCGGCGATATAAGGCACTTGCAGCGGACCGATTGCCCACTGTCCATCGTGCAGCACCAGCAGTGGATATGCCATCGCCGTTGTCTCGTAGCTCGGCGGCGTATACACCCACAGCTTGCGCCCGCTGAAACCGACTTCGTTGCTGTCGATGTCATGTTCGGTCACGCGCCCGTGTAGCACCGCGCGGAAAGATGACCAATCGGGAAACGGACGCGCCAGCGTCATCCGCAAAACCGAAACTTGCATTTGCTGGGTGTTCATGCGCAGGGGATTGCGCGGGTCGGCACGCCAGTGTTTTGCAATGCGCCCCGCGATGTCGCGTTCCTGTGCCAGCGGCGTTAACGGGTCGTCTATTGCCAGCATGTAATCCAGCAAATCGTCAGACTCGAATTGACGGGTGACGTACCAGAAATTCGTGCCGTACAGATTGACCATCGGATCAAACGGTGGATCATTCTGGATGGTATCCAGATTCAACGCTACGCTGCGCACGTCATCGCCCGTGTAAATGAAGGTCGCCCGATCCTCTTCTACCCATGGCCATGTCGTTCGTTCTTCCAGTAATTGATCGACAAGTGCCTGCCGCGCCTCGTTGGTATCTGCCTGCGCTGCCTCTTCGAGAAATGCGTTGAACGAATTCCATCGGGGCATCGGGTTCCGCTCCTGGGATTGTCCGGTGATATGAACCGATTTTATCATAAGCGGCAACGCCTCACACATTTCCATAAAAAACAGCACAGCGCACCTTTGTAGATGCGCTGTGCCGTAAGCCGAATGCTGAATAGGCTAGAGGTTGACGCGACGACCAAAAAGCAGTGACGCGACAAACAGTACCAAAAAGATAATGAACAGAATCTGCGCGATGCCTGCTGCCGTCCCCGCCACGCCCGAAAATCCGAAGAACGCCGCCAGTAGCGCAATTACGAGAAACACGATTGCCCAGCTTAACATCGTTGCCTCCTACAGCATACTCCTCACCATTACAAACAGTATATCTTAATTTGATTTGGAATGTTCCTTTTCTAATTGGTCTTTAATGCAAAATGTAATGTGTAATGTGCTGCTTCTCTCGTTATAATCTACTGTCCCGTGTAAACGGGAACATTCATCCATTCTATGGAGCGTTGGATCATGAAGCACAAGTATCTGTTTGTCGTAATGGCTATCGTCTCCGTATTTAGTCTTTCTATCGGCGCACTTGCTCAGGATGATGTCGTGATCGCGCCTCAAGCCTGTGCTGAACCCGGCTCACTGACCATGTGGGTGTGGGACGAAAACTGGGCAGAGATTATCGGCAACGCGATTGACCTCTGGATCGAAGAATACTGCCCCGGCGCGGAAGTCGATTTGCAGGTGCAGCCCTGGGCGCAATACTGGGACCTGCTGCGAACCAACGCGGCGGGCGGCACTCTGCCTGACGTGTTCAACATGAACCAGCCCTTCTTCGGCGATTACGCCGATGTTGTGCTCAACCTTCAGCCCTATCTGGACGAAGCGGGCATCGACACCTCGATCTGGGGTTCCGGCATGATCGATCCCTACCGCGTCGGTGAAGACGGTGATTTGACTGCCGTTCCGGTGAACTGGGACACCATCGCCATCTATTACAACAAGGACATGCTCGATGCCGCCGGTCTGGAATATCCCGACGCCGATTGGACGTGGGATGACTTCGCCGAATATGCCGAGGCGTTGACCGATCCTGACAACGACGTATATGGAGCGGCGGTGTATTCCGAGTTTCAGGCGGGTTATGCCAACTGGATCGCCGCAACCGGTATCGCGCCTATCGTCAACGCAGAACGCACCGAATGCACCGTGACCGCGCCGGAGAGCATCGAGGCGTTGACCTTCCTCAAAGACCTGCAAGACGCGGGTTACATGCCGACCATCTCGACAATGGGCGGTTCGTCTGCCGACGATTCCTTTAATTTCTGGCTGGCGGGGCGCGTGGCAATGGTGAGTGGCGGCTCGTGGAAACTATCGACTGCCTTCGAGCAAGCCACGTTCAACTGGGATGTAGTGAAACTGCCGCGTCACCCGGATATGGAAAGCAGCCGTTCGATCCTGCACGCGGTGGGCTACGTCGCCTCCGCCAACACGCCGAACCCTGATCTTGCCGCCAACCTGATCCTCTTCCTCGGTAGTGATGAAGGGCAGCAGTTCTTCGCCGAGGGTGGCAACGTTGCTCCGGCGAACCCCGGCTTGCAGGATGAATGGATCGACTCGTTTGGCGATACCGACGTTAACGTGCAGACGTTTGTAGACGCGATTCAGAACTCACAGGGCGTGACCTTCTTCGGTGAAATCAACGATGTCGTCGGCGAAATTCCCGTGAACATTTTTGATCTGGGCGTATCGCCGGAGGAAGCCGCACAGCAAGCCTGTGACGCCATCAACGAATATCTCCCACGATAAGCCTTTTTTCGGGGCGGGTCACTGGCTCGCCCCGACGATGTATATACTTCCATGACCGCCTTTCTCAATCTTTTTGGACGCACCCCTCTCGCTCGTCGGCGGGCGCTGTGGGGGTTGGCGTTGATCGCACCGAACACGCTTGGATTGTTCTTTTTCTTCGGCATCCCGGTACTGCTGGCGTTCCGCACTTCGCTGGTCGAATGGAACGGCATTCGTCCGCCTGTCGAGGTGGGACTGGACAATTTCGCGAAACTGTTCAACGATCCGGCGTTCTGGCGTTCGCTTGGCAACACCATCAAACTGATGTTGATGACGATCCCGCTGGGGATGATGCTGTCGCTCGGTGCGGCGGTGCTGCTCAACCAGCGCTTGGTAGGGCGCACCATCTTCCGCACTATCTACTTCCTGCCCGTCGTCACCTCCACCGTTGCCGCGTCCATTGTTTGGGCATGGATTTTTCAGCCGCGCTACGGTCTGATTAGCGGGCTGCTTTCCCCGTTTGGTCTGGGCGAATTGAACTGGCTGACTCGCCCTGATCTTGTCCTCATTCCCATTGCCGCCGTGACCATCTGGCAGCGGCTTGGCTTCGAGATGGTGTTGTTTCTCGCCGGATTGCAAAACATCCCCCGCGTGCTTTACGAGGCAGCGATCATGGACGGCGCGGGACGCTGGCAGCGGTTTCGCTACATTACCCTGCCGATGCTCTCGCCGACGACGTTCCTCATCCTCGTGCTGGCGAGCATCAGCAGTTTCCAGATATTCGATCAGGTTTACATCATGACCTTGCGAACGACGCGCGGCGGGGTA
>DATGQJ010000159.1:0-3026 GCA_035304265.1 Oceanobacillus sp. | reverse complement strand
AATAACCTCGACATCGGTTCGGCGGAAGTGTTGGAAGCGGCATTGGACGAATTCACCGGGGCGATTCTGGTGATCTCACATGATCGCTACTTTCTGGATCGGGTGGTGGATCGGATTGTGGAGCTAGAGGACGGGACGTTGAACGAGTACGTCGGCAACTATGCGGACTACGTAGAACAAAAGAAAGCGCGTTTGCAGAAACAGGCGGAACGACGGCAAGCGGCAGAACGACGGAAAGCTGCACAACCCCAAAAGCGGCGGGCGTAGGGGCAAACCTGTGTATTTGTCCAATCAGGTCACGGTCAACCAGAGGCTGAACCGTGACCTTTTGCTTCCTGTTTAAGAGAAAAGACCGGGTTAATCCACCACGCCCCAGATTTGGATACGCCCGCCGTAACTGGCGGCGAAGAGGGTTCCGCTCTGGTCGAACGCAACATTATTTGCCCCTGCCATTTCGTCCAGATTTTCAAGCGGTTCGATCAATTCATAGGTTTCGTCTTCGGGATTAATGACCCAAAATCTGATGTTGCCGTCGCTGGATGTAGTCGTTGCCAGCAGGTGACGATTCTCAACACTGGTCGGCGCGAATGCCATCTGGATAGGGATTTGAGCATAGTCTTCCAGAATAGCGAAGGGGGGAGTGGGATCGGCTTCTTCGGTCACACCGTTTTCGTCCAGGTTGCGAATATCCCATACGAGAATCTCGCCTGATTTGCAACGCACCCAGAAGCCTTGATTTGTGCCAATGGACTGCACCTCAATCTCGGCGCAGGTGCTGTATGCCATAAGCTGGTTATCGGGGCTGATCGTAACCACGCTTGGCATTTCAGCAGTTTGCCCACTTTCCAGCCGCGCCAGCCGGGTCTGAAGATCATTTGTCCACAGATCAAGGGCGGTGGTGGTGCAAAAGGTTCCGCTTACATCCGGGTTGCTCGGAGTGTGGGTACTGCATTCTATGATTCCGTTGACGATCAACTGCCCATCGGAGCTTATTCCTGTCAGCGAACGTCCGTAATCTCTCTGATCCAGTCCGGGAAGCGGTATCGTCTCACGTTGGGCATGGGTATCCTGAAACAGCAGTCGTTCATAGGGGGTAAGCACTATCAGAGCACCCTCTTCGGTGAATGTTAGAGTGCTGTCATTCGGCACTGTGGTCAAAACGCGATCTTCACTCGTGAGTAAGTTGCGAATATGAAGTTCGCTGCGGTTAACGCTGCGGTTGACAATGTAGGCAAGCTCTGTGCCTTCCGGGCTGAAGGCGAAATCGGCTACACCCATCAACGTCTCTGAGGTTGCTTCGACAGCGATGACTTGTTCCGGTTCGACAAGATCATTCAAATTCCACAGGCGTGCAGGTGCGTCCGACCAACTGGTGCCACTTGCTGCCACCATATGATCGTTAAAGCCAAGGTGACTGAAATTTGTGCCATAGCGCAGCAGATTGCGGCGCAGATCGCCCGTCTCAAGATCGAAAAGACGCACCAGACCGGACGAATCGACTACGACAAACGTTTCGACTTGCGGATCGACTGCCGCCGCCAGCACGAACTCAACATCCACAGACGTGTTGCGGATTTGTTCACCCGTCTCAGCATCGCGAATGGTGAGATAGCCTGTACGCCCAAGTGTGAGCAGTTCGGTGTCACCGGGGAGGAAGGTGGTAAAGCTAAATTCGGGACCCGCCTGCATCACCAGTTCTTCGGCGTCTGGCTCTGGCGTTCCTTCCTGTTCGACCAGACTGTTGACATCGAAGATGCGGACATTTGAACCCTGCCAGATGCCGCCAACCACCAGTTTGCTGCCATCGGAATTGAAGGCGAACCTCAAACTGTTTCGGAAATTTGGCGATTCGATTTCGGCAGCAATTTCGCCAGTGGCGACATCCACAAGCACCAGAAAGCGCGGCTCGCCAAAATCAACCGATCTGTCGTATGCGAGGTATACGAAATCCGGCGTGAGCGCAAGCTGCGAATGATTTTCAATCTCAAGCGAGTGGGTTTCCTCACCAGTTGCCAGATCCCAAAGGCGCACTCTGTATAGGTGACAACCGACTCCTGCTTCAAATTCCACGCAGCCCGCCGTTGCCAGTTGATCGCCAGCGGCGTTGAACTGCACGAAGCTTATCCAGATCTCATTCGTATCGATCACGTGCAAGACTTCGCCTGTCGAGGTATTCCACAGGATAACCGAATTGCGGTGAGCGCCTGCGAGGATAGTTCCGGTGGGATTCAATGCCGCCTTGGTGATCGTCATCGAGCGCCCGCCGAGCAGGGTTGGCTCGGCGTTGAGAGCGTCGGCATCGTGAATATAAACACCGCTGGCGCTGGATATGGCGAACCATTCTCCATCCGGCGACCAATCCACATCGAACGCCATGCCCGTTCCCAACGTCGCCAGATGGGTGAGGCGATTGATATTGTCGGCGGTGATCGGCTGAAGTCGGTCAAACGGGATCGCTTCTGCCAGTAAATTGCTGTCGCTGGATGGACGGCTGCTGATGATCACCGAAGTTAGAAGGAGTGTGAGTGCGGCGGCAACCAGCGCGACCCAGTGACCGCGCGTTCCACGTGCCGCTTTACGGGCGGGCGGCAGTTCGGTGGCATGTCCATTCTGGTAGATGTTCGGCTCATACGCCTCGTGAGTTTCAACGAGCATCTTTGCAAGAATCGGATCGCTTTCGGCATGGGCGAGAATGGACTGCATTTCTTCGATGCTGCCCGCGTCGAGGGCGCTCAAATAGCGCAGGACAAGCTGATCTCGGCTCATAATTCCTCTTTCTTGAACGAATGTCGCAGTCGTTTGAGCAGGCGGTGAAGCCGGACGCGAGCCGCCCCCGGCGTGATGCCAAGTTCCTGCGCGATCAAGTCACTGCTCAGGTCGTGCAGCACTGCCAGCCGGAGCAACCGCGCTTCATCATCGGAGAGATGGGTAAACAAAGGGGACACGTCGGGCGCGGCATTGGGTTGGGTTAACGGCAAGAACTGGTCAATCAACTCATCGTCGGTCAACGAGTCTTGTGGATAGAG
>DATGQJ010000158.1:0-3027 GCA_035304265.1 Oceanobacillus sp. | reverse complement strand
AGATGCTCGAATTGGATGGTGACGGGAGTATCGCCTATCAAGTCGCACGTTCCAAGATCACGCACGACATCGGCGGAAAAGAACTGATCGGCACCGTCGATGTCGTACTCATCTGGAAGCGACAACCCGATGATACCTACCAAATCTACGTGGATAGTTATCTCTAAGTCTGTTTCAGAAACGACAAAGGGCGCGGAACCATTTTGCGCCCTTCCCTTTTATCTACAGACTCACGCTTCCTTGATCAGCGTATCTTCTGAAGGCACAAGTTCGTCGATGATGAAATTCGGCTGTGTCAGTACACGATGCACCGGGCACTTGCCTGCGATCTCCAACAACCGCAGCCGCTGTTCTTCGGTGAGTGCGCCTTTGAAGGCAATACGTAGCCTGAATTCGTTGACGAATTCCTCTGTGCCCGTATAAGCGGGATAATCCGCCGCTTTGAATTTCTCCAAGCTTACGGCGATCTCGACGCCTTCAAGATTCCAGCCCTTGCGTTGGGCATACATTTTGACCGTAACCGCCACACACGCACCCAGCGATCCGACCAGCATTTCTTTCGCGCTGGGTCCTGCATCCGTTCCACCATCATTCACAGGTTCATCGACAATCAGCGTATGATTGCCTGCCGATATATAGGTCTTGAACCCTTCATCCAACCGTATCAATGCCTGCGTCATCGCAATAAAGCTCCGAATACAACCGTGTTCGTATGTAGACGGTTCCTGAGCGTTCGGTCTTACGCCTTACGCAGGCGGCGGGCGCCTTGATACTGTGGCTTACCCTGTATTTCCTTCCAACGGGCTTCGCCGCCGTCAGTATGCCATTCAACGACATACATGCCGTCGGTGTCCTGATACATCAAGGCAGGGCGTATCATCAAAATCTGGCGCATCACGCCGATGATTTCCTTGCTCTCCTCACCCATGCGCAGGATGAAGTATTTACCCGGCTGCCATTCAAATGAAACAGGCATTTCGTTGTGCCAACGCCCTTCCATCTTGATCGGTACGTCGGCTTTCGTGCAGACCATATGAATATTCGCCAGGCGATTTTTCCAAAGGGTATGATTGACCCTTTCCTCGATAAAATAAGGACGCGCTTCTGGTGTGGTATAGAACCATGTGCGAGAATCGGTTGCCATGCAGCTACACTCCAAGAATGGGACTTTCTTTAGCTGGCATAGTGTACCTGAATCGTAGACAACTCTCTAGTGGACAGTTACACGAGAAAAATGTCCCGTAGTCAATCCTTCACTTCGGCTGTATATTGTGTTTTATATCTAACTTGGGCGGAGAAGTCGCTGATATGCCTCGCATATCCAAAACCCGTGTGACGATGCAGGAGTTTCTAGAATTGGCGGAAACCCGTTTACCCACCGAACTCATCGCTGGAGAAGTTGTGGTGAAACCAACCCCTAATCTGCCTCATCAGCGGCTTGTCTTCCGCACTGCCCATTATCTGCAAATGCTGGTGCAAACGGGATATATCTACGTCGCGCCGGTGGACGTGGTGTTCGATAATGAGAACGTGCTTCAGCCGGATGTCTTCTGGGTTGCGCCCGACAGCCAATGCGAGCCGATGGATGATCGGTTTTTTCACGGCTCACCCGATCTGGTGATCGAAATCCTATCGCCGACCACCGCGCGGCGTGACCGTGACATCAAGTTTGTGCTCTACGAGAAATACGGAGCGCGTGAATACTGGCTGGTCGATCCAGACGCGCGATTCGTGGAGGTCTACCGGCGGCAGGCGGATCGACTTGTCCGGCTTGGCTTCTTTGGGCAGGGTGAAAAATTCACGTCTCCGGTGTTGGACAATGCCTCGCTGGATGTCGATACGCTGTTTTTCGGCACCTAATTCACAAGCGGTTCATCGACATAGGATTTACGCAAATTCACCTGCAATGCAGGTATTTGCAGGTGAAAGTTGGAAAACGGTTGGAGAAACCCAATCAATTTCAAACGATTAAAGCCGCGTCGAAGGTGGTGGTAGTTACTGGCGTTGGTATTCCGCTCGAAGCGCCTGACGCTCCGCCCGCTGCCGCCTGCGTATGGTCAGCGCATAGACCAGCACACCAAACACGGTCATCAAGCCCGTGACAATGACCGCTCCCAACAACGACAGTGCTACTCGCGCGACCTGTTCCGGCTCACCCAGATAGATGGGCAACCCAAACAAGCCGCGTGGCGCAGGACGTGTCGCCGTCGCAGCAAGATCGACGCGCTGCGCACCAAACTCGACCACGGTAGGCGCTGCATCCGCTTCGATGACGCGGGTAAAACTGGTCTCGGTGGTGGCGCTGTAATCGGGGCTGGTGATGGTGACGGTATATTCTCCGGGCGAGAGGAATTGAAAGCCGATCAAGCCCTGCGCGGCGCTTGGCGACTCATCGAGCAGCGCGGTAGCCACCACTACTCCTTGAGCATCGAGCAGGCTCACGGCGACACCGCGTGTGAGCAGGGGTTCGCCCGCATCGCGCACCGCGTTGCCGTTGCGGTCTTCATACATCTGTACCCAGAACTGACCGCCTTCACCCTGCGCAACCGCTACCGTCGCGATCAGCAGGAGAATCAGGAGCGTCCACAAGTATCGCATGAACAATCGTCCCAATACTTATCGCCGCCGCAGCGCCAGAGAAGCGCCAAAACCAACCACCAGCACTACGCCCGCCACGCCAAAGACAATCAAGCCGAGATTTTCATTCAAGGGGCTTGTGGAGATCGTGGAGCGAGTGTCCCGCAGATTGCCCGGCGTTTCGGATGGGAGATTGCTGGCTTCGGTTGGTGGCACTGCCGCAACCGAGACACCCTGTGCCGCCCCAAACGCAACCGTGACCTGCGTCCCGGTAATGGCACGGACTCGTAGCTGCGCCGGGGTGGTCAATCCATAGCCATCAGGCGCAACGGCAGAGGCGATGTAAAGACCGCCTGCCAGTTCATCGAAGCAATACGGCTCACTTACGCCGTCAGTCGTGTATTCGTCAACCTCATTACCATCCAGAAGCAGCCGAATCGTGCCATCTGC
>DATGQJ010000157.1:0-4256 GCA_035304265.1 Oceanobacillus sp. | reverse complement strand
AACTCCAGAAAATGTCGATGGTCGAACCGCTGGCAAGGTTAGTTGGCGGCGGCGATCCAAACGAGGGATCATCGCAGTATGCCAGCACGTCAACGCCCTGCTGTGTTGAGGGATTGCTGGAAGTTGTACCCGGCGTTCCGGTGCGGCTGAGTAACGGACCTCCGGTGGGACCACCCAGCGGGCGATCCGTGCCGCCGACGGTTGGCAACCCGATGTTGACCAACGCCGTCGCGGTCTGAGCAATCGCTTCCAGATCGGGCAGATCGACACCGGTTTCTTCGGTTTCGTCAGCACTCCCTACGGGAGAAGGCGATACGATAGCTGGCGGCGGAGTCGGGGTGATCGGCTGCCCACCGAGCAGAGAAGTCGGCAGCGGCGTCCCCTGCGCCAGCAACGTGAGATCGGGCGTTGGCGTTAATGACGGAATCGGGGTCGGCGATGGCTGAATGCGCACCAACGTCGCCGAAATCCAGCCTTCATCACCGTCGTCCAACCGGACGTTGTACCATGCGCCCGTCGTATCGGTGGCGATAATCGTGAAGCCTGTCCCCGGCGCAAGCGCGTCGATAGCCGGGAAACCAACACCGGGACCTTCGCGCATGTTCACGTCATTCACCGACAAGATGCTGCCGAGAATGGGCGGCGTCAGGGTCGGTGACGGTGTATCGGACGGCGTTGGCGGAATCGGCGTGTCTGACGGGGTAAGAGTCGAAGTTGGAAGCGGGGTGCTGCTGGGGATCGGCGTCGCCGTGAAGCGTGGCGTCATGCTGACAATGGGTGCAAGCGTATTGGTCGGAATCGGCGTGTCTGCTACCTGCCCCATATCACAAGCCGCCAGCAACAGCAGCCCACTCAGGAGAAAAAACGAACGCAATCGTCTCATTGGCACTCAGGTCATCTCTGTGACAGTCGTTCTCACCCTGCCAGCATAGCAGCAAACCGCGTCAGATGCAAAACAACCTTCCAACCTGTTTTTACGACTTTTTTGCAGATGTATGTTTGACAAGGAGTTGAGTTCGCATTTACACTGAAAATTGACAGCCTTTCTGATACTCATCAACCGTTTAGGAGAAAATGAAACCAATGTCTACACTTCGCAAGCTCTCTTTCTGTATGCTTGTGGCACTCTTTCTGCTGGTAGTGCCGACAATTTTCGCTCAGGAAACCTTTGGCTTGAGCGATGAGGATTTCGCCCTGTTGTCGGCGGCACCTGCTGTCACCTTCGCATCCGATTCGTTCGCATTCGAGTTCACAGCGAACTTTTCTGTAGGCGGCATGGGTAGCGAGGAAACGAGCGCCAGTATCAGCGGAAGCGGTGTCTTTGGCGGTTCCGAGGATAACCCGCTCTTCCAACTTATCCTGAACGGGGAAGCGATTCTGGAAGGCGAAACGCAGCCACTGAGCGGCGAGATTAGAATTGTCGGTAATACACTGTACTGGAGCGGCTTCGACAACGGGGCTGGCTGGCAGGGACAAACACTGGAATCTCTCGCATCGGAGTTTGGTGATCTTGCCGGAATGATGGGTGGCGGTGATCTGCCGGTTGACCCTGAATCGCTTGCCAGCGGCGACCTCTCCGGTCTCGCCGGAATGGAAGGCATGTCTGAGGCAATGGCGGCACTGGCGTCGCTCGATCCGAGCGAATTCATCACGATGACTCGTGACGATGCCAACGGTCTGGCGCACTTCACGGTTGACCTGAGCATCAGCGACCTGCTTTCGTCGCCTGCGGTGATCTCCATGATGGGGATGGCAGGCGGCATGGAAGGCATGGAGATGAGCGAGCAGGAAATGCAGAGCATGGCGATGGGAATGGCGATGTTGTTCGCCGATGCCTCGGCGACGTTTGAAGAGTACGTCGATCCCGCGACCAGCCTGCTCCAGCGTGCAGTGCTCGACATCAACGTTCCGCTCTCTGCAATGACGGGCGATGCGTCCGCAGGGATTGCGCTGAACTTCGACATCAGCCTGAGTGGATTCGGCGAGCCGGTCACCGTCGAAGCGCCCGAAGGCGCGACGATGGTGCCAGCGGGTAATTAACCTGCAACGGCTTCGTAAGTGCATGGGTTGGCACTGCGCCAACCCATTTTATTTTCGAGTGTAGAATGGATTTTCAACGTTATCGTCAACAGGAGCACTAATCCATGAAACGATTTGCACCAATCCTTTTTCTGCTGTTGATCTTCACCCTCGTGCCGTTTACACAGGCACAGGGCGGCACCTTCGGCTTGAGCGATGGGGATTTCGCTTTGTTCAACGCCGCGAACGCCGCGACAACTGGAATTAGCGCAGGGCAATTCCAGTTCACCCTGAGCTTCTCGACCAGCGGCATTCCGGATACGAACGTGAGTCTCGATCTGCAAGGAAGCGGCTCGTTCGATACCAGCGGCTCCACGCCCGCGCTGCAACTGACTTTGGATGGGGCGATGACCGCTCCCGAACAAACGCCGTTAAACCTCGAATTGCGCCTGATCGATGACATTGTTTATGTCAACGCGCCTGATCCGGTCACTGGTGCTCAGACGTGGCAGGGAATGCGCGTCGAGGATTTAGCGGCATTCTCTCAGTCCAGTTTTGCGACTGGATTTGAGCAGGGCAGCGGCGGTATGCCGTTCGACGAGGATATGTTCGCGCAATTTGGATCATCCCTCGCGGCACTCGATGCGAGCGAGTTCGTCACCATCAGCCGCCTGAACGACGAAGTTGTTGGCGGCGTGAATACCACCCATTTCCGCACTGAATTCAGCCTGACCGATTTTGTAGAAACCGATGGATTCGCCGCCATGCTCGGCGCTGCCGCTGCTGCGGGTGGCTCCGGCGAACTTTCCACGTCCGATTTGACAATGGCAGCGCAGATGGTCGGTATGATGGTCTCCGACAGCACGATCAGCTTTGATCAGTTTTTCGGGGAAGACGACGAACTGCTGCGCCGCGCGGCGCTCAATGTTGACCTGTCGATCAACGGTGCGATGATGGGCATGACCTCGCCCGTCAATGTCGCATTCAACTTCGCCATTGATCTCAGCAACCACAATCAGCCGCAAACCATCGTCGCTCCTGAAGGCGTCGAGATCGCGTCGCTGCCGGATACTACAGACATTATCTCGACGGCTCCTACCGTCGTTGTGCCTACCACAGAAGCACCGATGGCGCTTCCAACCGTTGCCAGCAGCAGCGCACAAACGATTGTCGCCAATACACCCGTAGAAATTCAATTGACCGGAAGCGGTCCGGTTGATCTGGTTTACATGGGAAGTGTGAACGAGGTCATCAGCGTGACTGCTCGCAGTCTTGAAACGGGCGGGGCGGTTGATACGACGCTGGAAGTGCTCGACGCCAACAATACTCGTCTGTCCTACAACGACGATCACGGGACTACTCGTGCTGACCTTGACTCCTACGATTCGTACATCCGCGATCTGAAGTTGACAAGCGACGGCGAGGTGATCATCCGGGTCAACTCGTTCTCTGGCGTGGCAACCGGGCGAGTGGAAGTGCTCTTGGAAAGCAGCGATGTCGCCGCGCCACCTTCGACGCCAGTTGCGCAATCGGGCGGCAGTGAAGTCGTTAATGGCAACGTACCTACCGGCGGCACGTATGACCATACGATCACCGCGCAACAGGGTGAAATCCTGACCATTACTGTGCGTTCGCTGGACAACAGCCTTGATCCGAAAGTGGCATTGGTCGATTCGAGTGGCTCAATCCTGATCGAGAACGACGATCACGGCACCAACGATACCTCGCTGGATCGATACGATTCGCAAATCGGTGGGTACACGCTTCCATCCGGCGGAACCTTCACCGTACAGGTCTCCGGTTTCGGCGGTTCCGGCGGCGCGTTCGAACTCACGATTGAGCGCGAACAAGGTGGCGTCGTCGCCACATCTCGCCCTGAAGGAACGCCCGGTACAATATCGGAGGACGTTCAGACGGTGCAAGGCAGCATTCGTCCCAACGATACCTTCACCTACCATCTTGAGGCGCAGGCGGGTGACGTATACACGATCACGGTGCGAGCCGTCACGAGCGATTTTGACCCGCGTGTATCGGTCTATGATCCCGCCGAGAATTTCCTCATCACCAACGACGATCATGGCACCTCTGCACGCGACCTTGACGTGTTCGACTCGCGTATCTCGAACCTGATCCTTCGAGAATCAGGGCGTTATACGATCAACGTGAATGGGTATCAGACCAGCGCAGGCGATTTCGAGCTGATCATCGAGCGGGTTGATACAGGCGCTCCGACGGGG
>DATGQJ010000156.1:0-3036 GCA_035304265.1 Oceanobacillus sp. | reverse complement strand
TGGGATTGCGATTCAAGCCGCATGTGTGGGCACGATGTTCGGCTTCTACTTCCTGAAAACGCCTGATGCGGCGATCACCGATTACGCCAGCGCCAAACGCCACGCCGACACCGAACGCTATGCCAAGTTTTTCCATGCCATGCTCGAAGCAGGCGTGTATTTCGCGCCCAGCCAGTTCGAGGCGGCGTTCATGAGCAACGCACACGGCAAAGACGAAATTCAGGCGACGATTGCCGCCGCCGAGCAGGTCTTTTCAGAAGCCTAATCGCAGCATTTTTTTGACAGTCTGCATTTTCATTCGGTATCATGCTGAAAACGATACCGGTAACGATACCGGAGTTATTGCAAATATGCTTGAGTCCAACGAAATTACGATTGCCGACGTTGCAAAGATGGCGGGGGTTTCCGTCTCCACCGTTTCTCGTATCCTCAACGGGAAGCAGGACGTGGCGGCGGCGACTCGCCAGCGGGTGCAGCAGGTCATCGAACAACTTGGCTATACGCCCCATGCACAGGCACAGCGCCTTCGTGCTGGCAAAACCCGCAATATCGCCCTGCTGTTTCCTTTGAAGTCCGGCAACCGCCCCTACAACCCGCTGGAAATGGAGTTTGTCGTCGGCGCTGCCGCAGCAGCAGGTGAGCGACAATATTTCTTCAATCTACTGACCAGCGCTGTTACCCAACAAAGTCTCACCAGCCTCTACCGCAGCGCCCACGTAGACGGCGTGATCCTGATGCAAATCTACCGGCAGGACTGGCGGGTGGATTTCCTGCGCGAGCAGGGATACCCCTTCGTGATGATCGGTCACTGTGACGACAACACCGGACTGAGCTACATCGATCTGGACTTTGAATCGAGCGTGGTTGTCGCGTTCGAGCACCTGATTCAACTTGGACACCGCGACATCGGCTTTATCGCGCTGCCGAATTCCATGCGCGAGCAGGGATATGGACCTGCGGCGCGGGCATGGGATGGATACGAACGCGCCCTCACGACGCACCAGATCGCGCCTTATTACAGGGAAAGCGACTTCGACAGTCAGCAGATTTTCGAGGCGACACTCGACCTGCTGGACAGCAGCCCGAACCTCACCGCCATCGTCACCACTCACGAATCGTCGGCGTTGAGCATTCTTCGCGCGTTAGGGGTGCGTGGTCGAAGCGTTCCGGCTGATTTTTCGATTGTCGCGCTCATGACCGAGCGTATCGCCGAACTGAGCGCTCCGCAGATGACCCACATTGATTTTCCGTCCTACCAGATGGGATACAAAGCGGTTGACATGCTGATTCGCAGGTTGGAAGGCGAGCTGCCCGAACCGGAACAAATCCTCATTCCGCCGCAACTGCTGATCCGAAACAGTACCGCTCCCGTAAGGTAACGGCAGTACATGTACACAAGGAGTCCACTTTATGAAGTTCGATCATGGGATGTGGCAGTTGCTCCCCGGCACCGAAGCCATTTATCCTCGCACCATCACCGACGTGCAGATAGAGCCGGACGCGCTCACGGTCACGGGTTACGATCACGAGGTTCGTTCCCGTTGGGATTATATCGCCGGGACGATCATCACCGCGCGGTTTACGTCGCCGATGCCGAACGTGATCCGAGTCCAACTGACCCATTTCAAAGGACGGCGCGAACGTCTGCCCGCCTTCGACCTCGATTACAGCCTGAAAAGTTCGGCAGTTTCCACCGGACAGGATGAAAATCGCATCTGGTTGAAAAGCGGCGATCTGTCGGTTGTCTTGCCAGCGAACGGGGGTTGGCAGATCACCTTCGAGCGGGACGGGCAGCCCATGACCACCAGCGAACCGAAGGCGATTGGGTTGTTCGCGCAGAACGGCAAAACCTATCTGCGCGAGCAGTTGTCGCTTGGCGTCGGCGAAACCGTCTACGGCTTGGGCGAGCGTTTTGGCGCGTTCGTCAAAAATGGTCAATCGCTTGATTGCTGGAACGAGGACGGCGGCACGAATTCCGAACTTGCTTATAAAACCGTGCCGTTTTACATCACCAGCAAGGGGTACGGCGTACTGGTCAACCATCCGGGGCGGGTGTCGTTCGAGGTGGCTTCGCACAACGTCAGCCGTGTACAGTTCAGCGCCGAAGGGCACAGCCTCGACTACTATATCTTCGGCGGACCCACCATGAAAGATGTGCTGGAGCAGTACACCGCCTTAAGCGGACGCCCGCCGCGCCTGCCCGAATGGTCGTTTGGCTTGTGGCTGTCTACCTCGTTCACGACCAACTACAACGAAGCCGACATCCTCGCCAACATCGAGCGCATGGAGTCGCACGGCATTCCTATCAGCGTCTTTCACTTCGACTGCTTCTGGATGAAAGAACTGACGTGGTGCAGCTTCTTATGGGACAGGCGCAATTTCCCCGATCCGGTGGGGATGCTCCGCCGCATTAAAGAGAAGGGCATCAAAATCTGCGTGTGGATCAATCCGTACATTGCAGAAGCCTCGCCGTTGTTCGAGGAAGGCATGGCGCATGGCTATCTGCTGCATACGCCGGAAGGCGACGTGTATCAGGTGGACGACTGGCAACCCGGTATCGGCTTCGTGGACTTCACCAACCCGGATGCGTGCGCGTGGTACGCGGGCAAGCTCAAGGCGCTGCTGGATATGGGCGTTGATTGTTTCAAGACCGACTTTGGCGAGCGCATCCCCACCGCCGTGCGCTACCACGACGGATCAGACCCGGAACGGATGCACAACTACTACACCTATCTCTACAACCAGACCGTGTTCAACTTACTGCGCGAGACACACGGCGAGGGTGGGGCGGTGGTCTTTGCCCGTTCGGCTACGTCCGGCGGTCAGAAGTTCCCGGTGCATTGGGGCGGCGACAACAGTTCCAGCTATCCGTCGATGGCGGAAACCCTGCGCGGTGGGCTGTCGCTGTGCCTGAGCGGGTTTGGCTACTGGAGTCACGACATCAGCGGCTTCATGGACACCGCGCCGCCCGATCTTTATAAGCGCTGGGTGGCGTTTGGCTTGCTTTCGTCGCACAGCCGCCTTCATGGGAACGCC
>DATGQJ010000155.1:0-2546 GCA_035304265.1 Oceanobacillus sp. | reverse complement strand
CGGGAACCTACAATATCGAAGTCATGGTGCTTGACCCCGCGACTGGAGAATCCCTGCCTGCCAGCGGCGCAAACGCCGGACAAAACTGGGTGATTGCGGGGCAATTTGTGGTGCGCTGACGTTAAAATTGTTTAACCGTTCCTTGCAAACGTCAAACGCCTTATGCTAGAATAATTCCAATTGTTTCAAATTTGACGACGATTTCTGGTGTTAACCGACAATACAGACAACCCTCCCCATTGTCGCTTGCGATTGGCTTTTGTTGGGAGCTTGATCTGCCAATGAACCGGGTCAGCGTAGTGAGTCGCGCGTCCCGGTCTTTTGTATTTAACCGGAAATCGCCTTGTAGAAGGAAAGGCAAACTTGGACGACCCCAGTAGTTATGTGTTTCTGCTGGCAATCTTGATTGCACTGCATGGATGGATGGCGTTTTCCTACGCAGTGCTCACCAACTTCCGGCGCACACCCCTGCGTGAACGCGCGGAAGCGAGTGATAAAAGCGCGAAGCGCATCCTCAATCTCTCGGACGATCTCCCCCGACTTTACATCAGTACCCAGATCATGCTGATGCTGGTGCGCTTCACCATCGCCGCCATCGCAACCGTGCAGCTTGCCGCCCCGCTGACCGCTTCTTTCCCCGAACCCGGTCTTGCCTACGTGGTGGTACTGCTCCCGCTGGCGTTGATCACCTACATTCTCGGCGAACTCGTGCCGTCGGCTTTCGGCAACGCTTATGCGGATCAGGCGGTCTCTTTCGTAACCGCGGTGATTCGCCCGTTCGTCGTGCTGCTCAGTCCGCTGGTGGCGCTGTTCATCCGCATCAGCAAAGCCTTGACCCATATGGTCGGCGGCGAGGAACTGCGTAAGGCAGTCACCGAAGAAGAGATCATGTCGCTGGTGGATGTCGGGCAAAAAGGCGGCACGATTGAAGACGAAGAGAAGGAGATGATCTACTCCGTCCTTCAATTCGGGGAAACGCTGGCGCGTGAAGTCATGGTTCCCCGCCCGGATGTGGGCGCAATTGAGATCAATCAATCGCTGGACGAAGCGCTGGCGAAGTTCCTCGAAACCGGACACTCACGCCTGCCCGTCTACGAAAAAGAGATCGACGACATCAAGGGGCTGCTCTACGCCAAAGACCTGCTCACGCTCTGGCATAACGACGGCGGCAGTCAGGCGACCATCCGCGCCCTGATGCGCCCCGCCTATTTCGTGCCCGAAACCAAACGCGCCGACGTGCTGTTCAAAGAGATGCAGGAGCGCAAGGTTCACCTCGCCGTCGTCGTGGATGAGTACGGCGGCACGGCGGGTATCGTCACCATCGAAGACCTGCTCGAAGAGATCGTCGGCGACATTCGCGACGAATACGACATCAACGAGGAAGCCGAGTTCGTCAAGCTGGGCGAAAACGAGTACATCGTAGACGGCGGCATGAACCTCGATGACCTGAACGTGATGATGGACATCGACCTGCCTACCGACGAAGCCGACTCGGTGGGTGGCTACATCTACAGCAAATTGGGGCGCGTCCCCGACATCGGCGAGACCATTGAAGAACCGGATCACCACGTCCGAATGCGGATCGAAGCGGTGGAAAACCGCCGTATTCGCAAAGTCCACATTGTGCGTATCGAGCCGCCCACCGAAACCGCCACCGAAGAAGTCAAATCTTCCCGCACGACAGGCATTCATCGTCGGGTAGACAATTCCGTCGAGCCGGATACCCAACCCAAACCCGCCCAATCGGGATAACGCGGTAAAATGTAGGGGCGCACCTGTGTGCGCCCTTCGCTTTGTTATGCCTGAAAGGATCGCCACGTGGGAACAGCGGAACATCGCCAGCGTGCCGGACATGACCCTGTGACCGTCGCCATCGTCACCGTGAGCGATACGCGCACGCCCGAAACCGACGAAAACCGCCGCTACATCGAAGCGCGAATGACCGAACTTGGTCACATTGTCGCCGCCTACCGACTGATCAAAGACGAACCCGATCAGGTCAAAGCCGCGCTTGAAGAACTTGCCGCCCTGCCCGACGTGCGCATCATCCTCTTCAACGGCGGCACAGGCATCAGCCCGCGCGATACAACTTACGACGTGATCAGCCGTATATTAGAGAAGACACTGCCCGGTTTTGGGGAATTGTTCCGAATGCTCAGTTTTCAGGAAGTGGGCGCGGCAGCCATGTTGAGCCGCGCGACGGCGGGCGTTTACAAAAATACGCTGGTCTTTTCCACGCCCGGCAGCCCCAATGCCGTGCAGGTCGCGCTGGAAAAACTCATCCTGCCGGAGATCAATCATCTCGCATGGGAAGTCGTGCGCAAGTAGGGATATGATGTCAAAGCCAGCCGGAGTTCAAACGCTGACATTTTTCTCCCCCATTTACGTCGGTTGGAGGGGTTAATGTACAACTTGCCATCGTCTAACCCCTTATACCGGCTCGTGCAGGCAGTGACCAGCATCGGGATGCTGTGCTTTCTGGTCGCGGGCTATCTGGGATTACGCGCCCTCATCTATAACCAGATCAACGCCATTCCCCCCGCGCT
>DATGQJ010000154.1:0-5251 GCA_035304265.1 Oceanobacillus sp. | reverse complement strand
AGAACCAACTGAGGAAGCTACCGAAGAAGCGACGCCGGAAGCCACTGCCGAATCCTAATGCACTAAATGAGGGGAGAGCGAATCTCCACTCACCTCTCAATCAAGCCTTTCCTGACGTGCGTAGGAAAGGCTTGATTCTTGCGATAACCCGCTGCTTTGCCAACGATTTCCCCACCTATACTTTTCACAAATGGGTACTTCTGTTAAGATGTTTTTTAGGATCAACTACGCATTCCAGGCTGCTCAGGAATCATATGCTCCGCTTAATTATGCGTCGAGGTCCCACACCCGGCGCGATCTACGAGCTAGAAGACGACGAGATCACCATTGGGCGTGGCGGCAAAAACCAGATCGTTATCCGCGATAACGAGGTCAGCCGGGAACACTGCCGCCTGGTTCGCCTGATGGACGATTACGAAGTCGTCGATCTCAATTCCAGCAATGGAACGTTCGTCAACGGGCAAAGGGTGGTCGGCTCGTGGCTGCTGCAACCGGGGGCAATTGTCGAACTCGGCGACAGCATCACGCTGGAATACGAGCGTTTGCATTACAACTTCGCTCAGAAATCGTCGCCCACACCGCGCAGTACGCCAACCGTCCCCGAAGCTACCGCCATCCGTTACAAGTATTATCTGATGATGACGATGGGTCCGTCTGTGGGGCATGTCTACCCACTCACAGACGTGATCATCACCATTGGGCGTGATCTCTCCAACGACATCGTGATTCAAGACCCGGAGATCAGCCGCTATCATCTGCGTCTGCGCCGTCAAAAGCAGAACTACAGCGCTGAAGATATGGGATCGACCAACGGTACATTCGTGAACAACGTACCGCTGACCGAAGCGCAGATGCTTGAAAGCGACGACGTGATTAAGCTGGGAACCATGGTGCAGTTGCAGTACGTCTGCCAGCCCGTCGAGGAAGATGAAGACGAAGTTGACGACGCCGACCTGACCCTGCACACCAAACCGTTGTCGGGCGATCCGCAGCTTTACCGTGACGAAACCATCCGCCTCACCTTCGTCAACGGGAATTTCATCAAAACCTCGCGCTTAGGAACAGGTTTGGAACCGGGGGCGCTCGACGATCACATTTTCATTGCCTATGCCCGTGAAGACTGGGAATCGGTTGTCGCATCGCTCACCCTCAGTATGCAGGATGCGGGACTGAAGGCGTGGGTTGATCAATATCTGATTCAGGGAAGCGATGACTGGCGGGCTGCGGTTGAGCAAGCGTTGATTGAATGTCGCATGATGGTGCTGGTGGTTTCGCCGCAGTCGCTCAACAATCACTATGTCCAGATGGCATATCGTCACTTTCTGGAGCAGGAAAAATCCGTCATTCCGCTGCTCTATCAAAGCGTCAAGCCGCTACCGGGTGAATTGGGACGGCTGCGTTCCATCCTGTACGATATTGAAAATCCGCGCAAGAGCTTCCACAAGCTGATCTTCGAGATCATGCAGCTTAGACGTTCATGATTACCGATCAGGTTCTTGAAGGCGACTGCATCGACATTCTGAGTAGTCTACCGGAAAAATCGGTAGACCTTGTGTTTGCCGATCCCCCGTACAATTTGCAGCTTCGCGGCGATCTTTACCGCCCCAATATGACCCGCGTCGATGCCGTCACCGACGAATGGGACCAATTTACTAGTATCGAAGAATATGACGATTTCACCCGACGCTGGCTTTCCGCCTGCCGCCGCGTGCTTAAAGATACGGGTACACTCTGGGTCATCGGCAGTTATCACAACATCTACCGCGTTGGCACGATTCTGATGAATCTGGGATACTGGATACTCAACGATATTGTGTGGGCGAAAACCAACCCCCTGCCCAACCTCAAGGGAACCCGTTTCACCAACGCCCATGAAACGCTCTTGTGGGCGCAGAAACATCAGGGGGCACGGTATACCTTCAATTATCACGCGATGAAGGTAGCGAACGAGGATGTGCAAATGCGTAGTATCTGGGAAATACCCATCTGCACAGGCGCGGAACGCATTGCGATCAATGGTCGCAAAGCCCATACGACCCAAAAACCAGAGGCGTTACTCGCCCGCGTGATCTTGAGCAGCACCAATCCGGGCGATATTGTGCTCGATCCGTTCTTCGGCACAGGGACGACGGGCGCAGTCGCCAAAAAGCTGCGTCGCCGATGGATCGGTATCGAGCGCGATCCCGCTTACGTCAACGTTGCCCGCCAGCGCATTGAGGCGGTGCAACCCGTCGCCGATGAATCGGTTTACCTGCCGAGCAATAAGCCGCGCCTCCGGCGTGTGCCCTTCGTCCAACTGGTAGAAACTGGACTGCTCCAGCCCGGACAGCAGCTTTTTTTCGACAAAAAGAACATATCGGCAGTCGTCACCGCCGATGGTGCGCTCATCTATCAAGAGGAACGCGGTTCGATTCATAAGATCGGTTCGCAAATCAGCGGTGCGCCCTGTAACGGATGGGAACACTGGTATTTTCGAGATTCGAACGGCGTGTTGCAGCCAATTGAGGTGCTGCGCCAGCAAGTTCGTTGTGAATCTTAACGCAATTGGGGAAAAATTTATACAATATTCACGGAAAGTTCGCTACACTAGTGATATGAATTGTTGCGATTCTGTCAAGGCGGTCAAATTTGAAAATTGATCCCAATTCATATGAATGGCAATACAAAGTCGCTCGTGCGCTCCATCATCAGCGGTTGCATCCGCCGGCGATTCTGCGCTCGACGCTGACCATGATATGTGAGGCGATAGGCGTCAGTTTCGGCTGTATCGTCACCTTCGATGAAGATGATGCGCTGCGCCATACCTATCTTATTGGTATTGAACTAGACGGTGAAGCAGCAAGCGGTTTCTGGAAACGCCTGATCAATCAGGGAATCATCGGGTTCGTACAGCATGGACAGCGGGTGGTGGTGATCCGCAACATCAGCACCGATCCGCGTTGGCCCCAGCTTCCCACCAGCGCCCGCGTGCCGCAGACCGGCTCAGCGGTAGGCATTCCTATCAAATCCGAAGATCAATTGCTTGGCACAATCGTGCTGCTTTCCCCTGAGGTCGATTACTTCGATTCCGATCTAGTTCGTATTCTCGAAGAAATCGCCGACATCGTGGCGGGGGCGCTCAACAACGCCAACATGCTCGAAACCTCGCGCAACAAGGAAATTTCCTATCGCCGCATGATCGATAAGGCGCAGAGCGAAAAGGCGGAAGCCGCACGCCATGAACAACTCCGCCGTGACCTCGCCGCAATGACCTACCACGACATCCGAAACCCGCTTCAGAATATCCAGATCAGCCTTGCGGGGTTGGAGCGCCTGCTATCGAATAGTGAAAAATCCATCGCTGTAGAAATGATCCGTCTCGCCCAGCGCAGCGCCCAACAGATCACGCGCATGGTTAGGGGTTTGCTGGACATCGAGCGCTTGGAGCAGGGTAGAACCATGCTCAACGTGAAGCCCACCACGCTCGAAACCCTGCTCGTCGAAGCTGTCGAGATGGTGCGCCCAGTCGCAGAAGAAGCGGGGCAAAGTCTGAATTACGAGTGTGATCCCGACTTACCTGCGCTACACATTGATGCCGATATGATTCAGCGGGTCATCACCAACTTGATGGAAAACGCGGTCAAGCACACGCCAAGCAATGGACACATCACCGTGAGCGCCCGGCTGATGTCAGACAGCATTCGTATCAGCGTCGCCGATACGGGACCGGGCGTGCCGCGCCATTTCAAAGACGAAATCTTCGACAAATTCTTCCGTATCAAATACTCCAACGCGCCCAACGGCGTCGGATTAGGCTTGGCATTCTGTCGCCTTGCCGTAGAAGCGCATGGGGGACGCATCTGGGTGGAAAGCGAACCGGGAAGCGGCGCGGTCTTTGCCTTCACCCTGCCGGTCTCATCTACCTCCGTCGGTGCGATGGCACATCCGGCAACCGCTGCCGGGTAAGTAAACGGTTACACAGGCAGCAGAAGTGCTGCCTGTTTTTTGCTCACGATCCCTTCTCTGCTGCCGCTTTCTCCTCAGCATCACGAGACTTTGCCAGCACCGTCCACGTACCGGACTGAACCGTTTTCCCTTCCTGATTGACGATTTTTACGTCCAACGTGATCAGTCCGCCGCCCATACGCAGCGCGTCCTTTTTCTCACGCACCACAATCTCGACATGCAGCGTATCGCCGATAAACACGGGTAGGCTGAACTTCATTTCCAAGCCACGAAAAGCGAGGATCGTGCCTTCCATAAAGCCAAGCTGATATGCCTGTCCTACCGCGTAACTGAGCGTCAACATCCCATGCGCGATTCGCTGCCCGAAGACCGACTCCTTCATGAATTCGGCGTCGGTGTGCATCGGGTTGTAATCACCGGTCAAACCCGCAAACTGGACGATATCTGATTCGGTGATGGTACGCCCGCGCGTCACCATCGTCTGCCCGATCTCATAATCTTCGTAGTAAAGCCCTTTGGGTCCCATAGAAACTCTCACTTGTGTGGTGAAATGCATTAAGCGGATTGTGGATTTTCGTCCCATTCACCTCGCCACTTTGCGCTCTCTTATGCGCTTTAACAAAACAAGACGGAAATCGCTTTCTCGAACCTCACCCCCGTCTCGCTTCGCTCGACTCCCCCTCTCCACGCAGTGGAGAGGGGGTTGGGGGGTGAGGTTGCCTCCACCTTATATTTGGAAAACTGCATATAGGGCGCAGAGGTGACGTTCCACAACCGACACAGGGTTATCTTATCCTGCCTATACCCTCACAACAAGTAACACGCGCGGCATGACAAGGATACGAAAAACCTGTGACGTTTATCACTATTGAAAGTTACCGAAGGAGCGCACAATGAAAGTAGTAGATGGTTGGATGAACCTCGCGGTATGCATCAGCCCACCCACACAACGACGTAAGGGACTTCCTCCTCGCCGAACGTCGTCGTGTAATATCCACTACTATATCCTTAGTTCGACTCCACTCTTTCCTCTAAGAGTGGAGTTCTTTTTTAGGTCACGCGCCGCCGCTTGAACAGCACCGCTTTGACCTGTTCCAACAGCGCCGCCCCATCCTGCACGTATTCGCCCTCTTGTTGATACACGTTACGCGCCGCCCGTATATCCGTCTCCTGTGGAATGATGACCAGCAGCGGAACATCGGCGGTATATGGATTGGCACGCAGTGTCGCCAGCAGTTCCGCCCCCGGCGACAGCACAAGATCGAGGACCACCAGCGACACAGGCTGGCGTTCTACCAAGATTGAT
>DATGQJ010000153.1:0-11579 GCA_035304265.1 Oceanobacillus sp. | reverse complement strand
CAGTAGCGTGAGTCGGCGAAAGGCTGCATCAGGAACAAATCGGTTGACCGAAGTGGCTCCTTCAGCACGATCTGGTTGATGCTCCACGTGCCGACGACGATGCAGGCTTGCCCCGGACGGCACACACCCGCGCCAATCGCGCTTGCATGGGTATCGAGCATTCCGGCGATCACGGGCGTTCCTGCGGCAAGTCCGGTTGCTTCTGCCGCCTGTGGAGTTACGCGCCCGATCACCTCTGCGCTTGCTTTCATCGGCGGTAGCGCATCTTCAATCTCAGGGATACCAAAAAGTGCCAGCAGTTCAGGCGAATAGCAGCGGTTGTACACGTCGAATAGATTCGCGCCGCTGATGTCGGTGTAATCGCTGACAAGTTCACCTGTGAGACAGTAATTGATGTAATCCTTGCATAGCAGTACCTTGCCAATTTGCGCGTAAGTCTCCGGCTCGTGACGCTTGAGCCACGCCAGCAGTACCACCGTCTGTCCGGTGTAGGTTTCCTGTGGGGTGTAGGCGGCGACGCGCTCACGCAGGTGATTGGCTTCCCAATCGCGCAGAATGTCGCTCGCTCGTGTGTCCATCGACTGCACCGCGTTTCGACACGACTTGAATGACTTATCGAGCAGATAAAGTCCATTGCCGTGTCCGGTGCAGCCCACCGCCGCGATTTCGCCGCCGGAAATGCCCGCCCGTTGAATCAATTCACGTATCGCCTGTGCGGTGTTCGACCAGAGTGTGTCCATGCTGCGCTCAGTCCAACCGGGGTACGGCTGAATGGTGTCGGCGCTGCGGCTGGCGACGTACAATTCGCGCCCGCGCAAGTCGAACAACGCGGCTTTGGTGACGGTGTTGCCGTTGTCGATGCCTAAGAGGTATTGGTTTGCCATTACCAGTACGCCATTGCATCCAGAAACATCGTCTTCAAATCATCGGCGTCTGCCGGACGCGGCGAGAGTTTGGTGACGCGGTGCTGCGGCAGCGTTCCCTCAACCAACTTATCTACGTCGTCCGGTGTGAAGCCAACCGCTTTCAATCCGCTGGGCATTCCGGTCTTCTTCATGATTTCGATGATGGCACATGCCAGCAGTTCGCCTGCGTCTTCCTCTTTCGCGTCCGACATATCCACGCCCATCAAACGCGCGGCTTGCAGGTGACGCTGTGGATTGACCGAAGCCGTAAAGCGGAATACTGCCGGGGCGTTGAGGATGACCGACATACCGTGCGGGATGATCGGGTGATCGGTGACGTATCCCTCAGGCTTGAAATCGCGCACCATCCCCGATACCGGATAGGACATGCCGTGTGGAAGATGTACGCCCGCGTTGCCGAAGCCAATTCCGGCGAACGCCGACGCCAGCAGCATTTGACCGCGTGCTTCGTCGTCGGATGGGTCTTGGATCGCGCGGACGATATACTGGGACACGATTTCAATCGCTCGCGTTGCCCAGATGTCGCTGATCGGGTTCGAACCCTGATATGCCGGACGCATGGTTGGATTCGGCGGCGCGGGGCGCTGGTGATAAGGTAACGCTGTGAATGATTCCAGCGCGTGGCTCAATATGTCCAGCCCGGAGCAGGCAGCGACCAGCGGCGGCATCGTTCGCGTGTTGTTCGGGTCTACAATGCCCAGAACCGGACGCAGCGCACGATGAGCGATTCCGGTTTTGGCGTGCATTTCTTTGAAGTCGAAGATGGCAACACCCGTCGTTTCGCTGCCGGTTCCGGCAGTGGTCGGGATGGCAATCAGCGGCTTCAAGCGTCCCGGAACGGGTTTCCCTTCACCAATCGGTGGGTTCACGTAGGCGAGGAAATCTGCCGGATAGGTCGAATATAGATTGGCGACTTTTGCCGTATCCATAGTCGATCCGCCGCCAACCGCAACAAAGCCATCGAAGTTCCCGTCGGTAGCAAACTTGATCGCTTCCTTGAAGGAACCGTCCGTCGGCTCGATGCGCACCTGATCAAAAAGCACTGCGTCAATACCTTCGGTGCGCAGGGCTTCCAGTGTGACCGTCACCGGCTCTGATGCCGATAGGTTCGGATCGGTCACGACCATGACGCGCTTCGCCCCAAGTTGGCGCATGTCGTGACCGACCTCGCGGGTCACACCGGGACCGTACTTGATGCTGGATGTGTCCATCGTAAAGGAGGTTTCAAAGGTCATCTTTTTCTCCAAAGGCTGATTATTTGCTCTGTGATTTTTCGCTGATGGCTAATGGCTGCTCTCGTAAATCGTCCATGCTTGTTCCGGTGTGGCATTCTCGTGGATCATCGCCATGAATGCGCGTACAATCCGCGATGGATTGGGGTGTTGGTAGATATTGCGCCCATAGACCAGCCCCATCGCCCCCTGTTGCAAAAAGCTGTAACTACGCTCGAACACTTCCTTCAAATCAGCTTTGCCGCCGCCACGCACCAACACCGGGCAGCGTGCCGCCATCACGACCTCATGATAATCTTCCACGTGATCAGTGGGGTCGGCTTTGATGATGTCCGCGCCTAACTCACGCGCCTGCCGCACTAAAGGAACCAGCTTTTTCTTATCGCCGTCCACCTGATACCCGCCACGCGCATCGTTGCCACGCATCACCAGCGGTTCGATCATCAGCGGCATTCCATATCTATCACATAAACTACGCAGGCGACTGATGTTGTGAATCGTCTGGCGGTGCAAATCCGGTTCGTCGGGGAGCAGAAGCAGGTTGGCGACCACACACGCCGCATCCATGCGCAGCGCTTCCAGAATTGGCTCCTCGCTGTTTTGCAGGATGTTGAACATGACTCGATGTGTCTGGGGATTGTAGGGGTTGCCCACATCGGTACGCATCACCAGCGCGGGCTTGTTTTTGCCTTTGATCCGCTGCAAAGCATCACACTGTCCGTAGTTCATCTGGATAGCGTCGGGTCCCGCTTCCACAAGCTGACCAACCACTTTTTCGACATCTTCCAGCCCGTCGAGGAAGCTGTACTCGTTGAAGACCCCATGATCGATTGCCACGTCCAGACATTTGCCGGAAACGTTGAACAGGCGATTCATACGTACTTTTGCTGCATTGTACATAACCACATACCTTCGTCGCGCAAATAACACCGCTAAATAATGGCGCATTCTTGCGATTTTGGCACGAGTTGATCGTGTGGATTTGGAGATTCTGTTTCGTTCCCCTTCTCCTCGATCAGCTAAATGGTTGAGGAGAAGGGGAGAGCAAGTTTACGGGGTGGTGAACGTAAACGAGTCGAGGATGGCTGTCAAAAATGCTTGATCGAATGGCTGCGCGGAAAAGGTGTAGAGTACGCCATCATGGATGACGAACGCTTGCCACTCGTCTGTCTCCGACTCGGTGGTGGCGACAAGCGCAGGTTCACCGCCGAGTTCTGATTCTTCAAATTCGACATCTTCGTATTCCGCCGCGATTTCTTCGAGCGTTCGCGTGTCATCGGGGGCGGCGACGATGGTGAGCACCGGAAGCGCCTCATCTTCGGGGGGACTGAGCACCAACCATCCGGGCTGAGGGGTTTCTACCGTGTGGTCAACCGGGAAGCGAAGACAGTAGCGGTCTGCAAGATTGAACACCACTCCTTCCTCTGCGCTTGTTGTGCATCCGCCGTCAGCCGCGCCATCTTCGCTCAGCACAAATGGCGGACTCGCCACCTCATTGACCGTCACCGAATATACCCCTTCGGCAAGCGCCGATGAGTCAATCGGAAAGGTTTGCTCGAAGGGTTCGAGCGCAGTGGTGCAGGCGGCATCCAGCGGGCGAGTAGCCAGCAGAGTCAGTTCAATCGTCTGCTCGCGGTTGATCTGTGTGTACCCCACTAACTCGGTGCATCCATCGGGCAGATTGCCGTTGACGAGGACGTTCACGCTGTCGTCGTCACCGAATCGAATCTCCGCCCGCTCGACAAACGTGGGCGCTCCGCCAACCGAACGGGGTTCTGACACTTCATCGTTAGACGTGCTTTCGGATGGGGCATTCAGTTGGGCATCAATCATTTCTTGAGTCAGTTCAAACGTGGTGTCGATGCCGTTGACATCAACTGTATATTCGCCCGGCGTTAATCCGCTCACGTCCAGCGGGAGCGTTTCTTCAAAAAACACAATCGCCTGCGTACAAAACACACCGGTTTGCCGTATCATCGGAAGGCTGATGCCGATGGTATTGCGTTGAATCGTCTGTACGGGGTCGCCGAGTTCAGTGCAGGCATTTGGCAAGCTCCCGCGCACAATCACGGATACGCCATTCGCGCCGCTGATCACTTCCACATTCGTGACGGGTGCTTCGCGGGTCTGCGCGAGTGCGATAAAGGTCGTCGAAAGCGCAAGGCTGATGGTGAACGCAAGCATTCGCTGTACAAATTTCAGCATCACCAAATCTCCTCTCTCATCCCTCTGATTATAGGACGTTCGAGGTGCTATGCGAGTTCCCCGTAACTTTTTTTCGATTTGGCAGACGGTATCAATAACCGCCGACAAGAAAAGGAGATTTTTGTCATGCGCTTTTACTATGTTGCCCTCGTTTTGGTGATTCTCGCGTTCGTGCAGCTTGGGGCTGTAGCTGCTCAGGAAAATGAACAATCGTGTACGGTCACACAGCCGACGGGATGGGTCGAATACAGCGTTGCATCCGGCGATACGTTATCGGACATTGCCGCGAATACAGGCAGCACCGTGGACGAACTGGCGCGAGTCAACTGTGTTGGTGATGTGCGCAGCATTATCGCCGGACAGCGTTTGTTCGTGCCGCACCTTCCTGATCCCGTTCATCATTTCCTGCGCCGCTGTCTGAACGCAGGCTTTACCACGCAAGAATGCCGCCGTATCTACAACGCGCTCCATGACGGCGATCACGAGCATTTCCCGCGCCGCTGCCTGAACGCTGGTTACACGGAACACCAGTGCCGCCGCATTTACAACGCCCTGTTTGGCGATGATAACCAGATCGCGGAACGCTGCCGCGCAGCAGGTTTGACGCCGGAAGAATGCCGCCGTCTGGTGAACCAAGCTGATGAGGGGCGTGAAACGCCGCAGGTCGAGCCAGTGCGTCCGGCTGCGGAGAACACCAACACAAGTAACACACGTGGCACACGACCTTAAGGCGTGGATACCGTTTGCTGCTGCCGCTGCTGCGCACAAGTTTTTTCATGTGCAGCAGCAGCAACTACGGGAAACAAGTGAAATAGATCGCAGCAACAAATCACCAAAGTGCAGCAACAAATGGTTCGCGCGTGTATTCGGTTGACAGCATATCATGGAACGACGCTGAAAGGTGGACATTTTGGACGGCATTTTGGACCATCTTTTGAGTAAAAGAAAGCGGGTTCGACGATGCATATGCCGATATAAGATAAGGAATGCTGAGCACAACATCTGACCAAACATGATCTTCCTGACTCTGCCGGACATTGCCGACGAAGACCGTCTCCTTGCAAGAGCGCATCGTGGTCAGCAGGATGCGCTTCGCGAGATTTATTTGCATTACTACACGCCGATCTACCAGTTCATCCGAATGCGCACCGATGATGTGGATACGGCGGAAGACCTCGCGGCGGACGTGTTCGTGCAGTTGGTCAACGCTTTTCGGCAGGGCAAAGGACCACATCACAGCCTGCGGGGATGGCTGTTTCGGGTTGCCCGTCATCTGCTCTACGATCACTACCACGCCCACCCCGGTTTTACGGAGACGGTGCTGGACGAATGGCTCTCGATTTCAGCCGAAGACCAGCTCGAAGCGCAGTTCATACGGGCAGTGCATATCGAAACCACACGACAGGCGATTCGGCGGCTCACCGTCGAGCAGCAAGAGGTCTTGATTCTGCGCTTCGGTAACATGCTCAGTCTGCAAGAAACCGCCGACATCATGGGAAAGAAGGCAAACGCGGTGAAGCAGTTGCAGTTGCGTGCGCTCGGCGCATTGCGGCGTGCGCTTCATGAGATAGAGGCGTCCTATGATTGATGCCGGGCTGATCGAGGCGCTGAACAACAGCATTGATCGGCTCAACCGGGGCGAGAGCGTTGCCGACTGTCTGCGCCGCTATCCGCAGTATGCGCCTCAACTCGCGGTGCTGCTGGAAGTTGGGGAGGCGGTGAAACGGGCGCAGGCGGAGACAAACGAAGCCATCCGCGCACGAGAACGGCAGCAAATACGCTTCGAGCGTGCGCTGAATCTACCGCGCCGACGCACGGTTACGCCGCATTTGCTGGTGGCTGCCGCACTGGTGCTCGTCTTTGTATTGATGAGCGGCACGGTGCTCTTAGCGGAAGGCAGCTTGCCGGGTGACTTGCTTTACGGGGTAAAGCTGTGGACGGAATCCGTGCGCGTGTTGCTGGCAAATGACGATCCGAGCTTGCAGGCGATATTTGCGGCGCGACGTATCGAGGAAGCGCGGCAGTTGGCACAGCAGCGACGGGTTGCCGAGATGACCTTCACAGGCACAGTACAGGCAATAGACCGCACAGGCTTGTGGATAGAGGGCTTGTTGGTCATCGGCGAGCATCGTCAGATACCGGTGGGAAGCCGTGTTGAGGTCATGGTGCGATCAACCGAGCAAGGTGAACTGGTCGCCCTGCAAATCCGCTTGCTCGATACGCCTGAGTCAACCCCCGTGCGCCGTCCGACTCAAAATACGCGACCTACAGACGCACCAACGACAACTCGAATCCCAAGTGAAGCGCCAAACGCTACCGCATCTGAGGATCGCTCCGGCGTAACGGATGAGTGTCCAATGCCGCCGGATGGGTGGGTACGTTATTCGATTCAACCGGGCGACACGCTTTCGGCGCTGGCGGCGGCAAGCGGCACCACGATTGATGACCTTGTGGCTGCCAATTGTATTGAAAACGCCCGATCAATCATTGCAGGGCAGATCATCTTCTTGCCGCGTGCAATCAGGCGGACAAGCACCCCCACGCCTGCAACTGACGCTCGATCAGAAGCAGCGCCGCCAACCGAAGCGCCACCCGTCATTCGCCCTGAACCCACCCGTCGAAGTGACCGCTAAACCACCGAGTAGTTACTTTCCCTCAGAATACGAAGTTAAGTATTTGCTCAGAAGCCCAAATCTCAAGTTTATTCAACGATGAGTTGATTTATCATGAACTCAACACCCTTAAATGCATTATTACTTCATCGTAGCTATAAGGGAAGTGCCTAAAAATGTTTAAATTTGGCATTCAAATCGCAGAGCGCGTCAGCGAAATCGGGGCAGAAAAGTGGAACGCTACCGCGAGTGATTACCCCTTTGCCAGCTACCGTTGGTATGAGTTTGGCGAAACCGTTCTTGACGATGCCAATTCTCTCTACATTCTGCTGACCCTCGATGGTGAACCCGTTGCGCGGGCGACCTTCTGGTTGCTGCGCCACGAGCCTCTGCCCGTTCCCCTGAAGCTGGTTCGATCTGCGATGGCTACCGCATTCCGGCGGTGGCCCCTGTTGATGTGCCGCACCCCCTTAACCGATATTTCGGGACTGATTCTTCCCCAAGACCCCGAACTGAGAAATGCCGCGCTGCGCACCTTTGCTGAAATTGCGCGGGACTGGGGGCGGGAACACGGCGCTTCCTTCACCGTTTTTGACTATCTGGTGGATGAAGAGTTCACCATCAAAGATTTTCCGGTGATTGAGATAGCCGGACCCAGCACTCGTTTCCTCAATCGCTGGGACAGTTTTGACGATTATTTCAAGCAGCTTGGCTCATCGGCACGTAAAGATTTCAACCGCCATCGTAACCGTGCTGCCGACATCGGATTGGTCGTTCAAGCGCAGAATCACGTCACCAATATTGACCGCGCCATAGAACTTATTCGGAATGTGGATCGCCATCACGATACCCCGCCCAACCCCTATCTCCGGCGCGTGCTGGAAAACGTGCATATGGTGGACACAACGTGGCTGACTGCCGAAATTGACGGGCGTATGGTGGGCTGCGGCTTGTTGATGGGCAACGGCGCTGCCCGCATCCTGACGTGTCTCGGTCTCGACTATGACGTGCAGTACGTCTATTTCCAGATGGTTTATAACGCCGTCCGGTGTGCGATTGAGGAAAAGGTGCAACTGGTGCGCGGGGGCGGCGGCGCTTATGAATTCAAGCACCGGTTGGGTTTTGAGCCTGTGAACAACACGCAAATTGCGGTGGTTTCCAGCAATACGACGTTTGTGAACCTGATTCGGCGTTTAGCAGGATGAGATTCGGATGACTTCACTCTCTCTGCCGCAGCGTGTCCGGCTAACCAACACCATACCGCCACTGCCTTACGTGCGACAATACTGGTCAGAGTCGAAGTGGTTCCGTCGTGCGTTGATAGCCGCGCTGGTTTACGCGGTGCTTCGGCTGTTGATTCAACTGATGCTGGTGTCGGCGGCTTTCATGCCCGATCAGGATGTCAATCTGGCGCTGCCGGATGATCTGCGCATCTATCTGGAAGCCTCGACCAACCTGCAACAACAAGCTGATTTGTATCCGCCCCTGCCGTTGGAGCGCATGGAGTTTTACCAGTATGCGCCCTCGTTTGCGCTGGCGTTTACCCCGTTTCTGTGGCTGCCGACCAGCCTCACCATCTTGCTGCACACCCTCTTGCACGTGGCGATTTACGTGCTGCTCTATTTCTGGTGGGGGCGTATTTTCCACCATCTGAAAATGGAATCGGGGCTGGCGGCGCTCGCTCGATTGCTGCCCCTCTGGTTGATATTTGCCCCGTTCTGGTCTGATCTTGGGTACTTGAACGTTTATATTCTCATGGCGCTGCTCGCCACGTTTTTGATCGAGGCGGTGATCACCGAAAACCTGCTGGCGAGCGTCATCTGGGCGGCGATTATCCTGCAAATTAAGCCACAGTGGGCGTTCATGCTCGCCGTGCCGTTGTTGTTGGGGCAGCGCGGCTTTTTCATCAAGCTGCTGCTTTCGACGGCGGCTGCGTATGCGGCGATTGCGGGCGTTACCATCCTGATTGCAGGCTCAACCTATGGCGTGGAGCAGTACACGGATTACTTCTATCTGCTGACGGGCATCGGCGGCAACTATCCATGGCGTGAGCCGGGAATGCCGTTCCTCGGTTACAACCATTCCATCGCGCAAACCGTCATTTACCTGTTCGGCAATACCCCTGACGTTTTCCGCCTCGCCACCATCGTGAAGTGGCTGATTCTGCTTCCGTTGGTCGTCACGGCGGTTCGCGCTATCGTGCGCCCAACCCTCGAGGGCAGTATTCAGCACAAACTGGATTGGGCGTTCGCGCTGTACACCGCCGCCTTCATCTGGTTGGACGTGGTGTGGGAACTGTCGTTAGGGATTGCGGTCTTCACCTATTTGATGGCAACGGTGCAGAACCGCCGCCTTCGGACGCTGGCATGGGTGGTGTTTCTGCCTTATGCCCTGATCGATGTCATTCAGCTATTCAGCTATCTCATTTTCGGGGATGCGGTGATGATCCCCGGTCCTTATATTTTGACCGATCCCAGCATCTACCTGCCGCTGACGATGATCGTCACAGTGGCATTTTATGGAGTGCTGGTGAAGCGGCTGTGGACTTTACCCTCGCAGGAGAGTCCCGGTATTTCATAGTGTTATTTAGTAGGGAGCTTATGGAAGCGGCAGCATTTTATCAGTTATCCAGACCAGAGGTTGCTCAAATTGTAAGGGATGCGGAAGTCAAAACGTGCGTTTTTCCTATCAACGGGACGCGGCGCTGGTTCATGTTGGAACGTGAGGCGCGGCAGGAAAAAGACGATGATTGGGACGACTATGTTGATGTGATGGTCGAAACGCATATTGACCTTTACCGCATGTTTTTTGAACACGGCGTTTATACACTCCTGACGCCGGTCTTCGGACCGGACTTGATGGATCGCGGCGAAGAATACACCAAGATGGCGCTGGACGCGCTGGCATTGGCGGCAACCAGCCCTGAGTTCCTCGCCTTTTACGAAGAGTACCAGATCCGCGTCAGCCTGTATGGGGATTATCGTAAATATCTGGCGAACACCCAATTCGCTTATTTGATCGACTTATTTGATGAAGTGAAAAGGAAAACCGCGTCATATCAGCGACACCGGCTGTTTTACGGCGCTTTCGCGCACGATGCGACGGAAACCATTGCCGAGCTTGGCATTCGTTACCACGCCGAACACGGATGCGTTCCAGACAAGCGCACGCTGGTGGAGATGTACTACGGTGAATATGTCGATCCGGTGAGCTTCTTCATCGGTTTCGATAAGTTCTCCGCGTTCGATATGCCGCTGGTCACGACAGGGAATGAAGATCTGTATTTTACGGTTAGCCCATCGCTTTACCTGAGCGAACAGCAGTTGCGCGAAATTCTGTACGACCACATCTATTCTCGCCGCGCCGAGGATACCGATTACTCGGAACTCTCGCCTGAAGGATGGGCGGCGATGCGGAACTTTTACAACGCGAATCGATGCAAGACGCTCGGCGTGGGTGCCCGACATCCAGCAGGGGGTTACTGGTACCCACTTCATATATAGTTTTAGACGCAGAAACACTAGGACTCACCCATGACACTCTACTACGAAATCGAGAGCCTTCTGCAAGAAATCGGTATCGGGCAGATGAACAGCACCGCCTACGATACTGCATGGATCGCCCGTCTTTCCAAACTTGGCGAGCCGTTGGGTTTTCGGGCGCTCGATTGGCTGCGTGAACATCAACTGCCGGATGGAAGCTGGGGTACAGAATTTCCGGCTTGCCGCCATGACCGTCTGGTGTGTACGCTGGCGGCGACTATCGCACTCTCTGAACACGGCGACCCAAATGACGCCGAGCGACTGGAACGCGCGAAGACCGCGCTGGAAACCACCATTCCGCGCATTTCGGACGAGGTGCTGATCGAAACCGTCGGTTATGAACTGATTGTCCCCACCCTGTTCGATGAAGCGGAATCACTCGGCATTGTATTGCGAAACAGCTACAGCGATTTAGAGCAGATCAACCGGAAGCGTGTGGCGAAATTGAACGCGCTGCCCGGTAGTATGATCAACCGCTTCGTCACCCTTGCCCATTCGGCGGAAATGGCGGGTTCGGATGGGCGGCGATTGCTGGATACAGAGCGTTTGCAGGAAGCCAATGGCTCGGTAGGGTATAGTCCGGCGGCAACCGCGTATTTTGCCCTGCACGTGCAGCCCGAAGACCCCGCTGCCCTGAGCTATCTCCGGAGTTTCCCCAATTCGGACGGCGGTAGTCCCGATGTCTTTCCCATCGACATCTTTGAAGTGGGTTGGACGCTATGGAATCTCAGCCTGCTCGACTCGTTGAATGACGACTTGCTTGATTTGTGCCAGCCGCATCTCGATTTTCTGGAGGCTGCATGGCTGTCGGGTCCCGGTGTTGGCTTCGGGCGAGGTTATACGCCCAAGGATGGGGACGACAGCAGCGTCGTCTACGACGTGCTGACCCACTTCGGGCGAAACGTTGCCGTTGACCCGATTCTCAAGTACGAACTGGACGACCATTTCCAGTGTTTTGCGCTGGAAGCGAATCCATCGGTCAGCGCCAACATTCACGTGCTGGGCGCGTTACGGCGGGCGGGATACAGCCTCAGCCACCCCGCTGTGCAAAAGATCGTGACC
>DATGQJ010000152.1:0-5035 GCA_035304265.1 Oceanobacillus sp. | reverse complement strand
TCCCCACGGGAGCACTGCTTCGGCTGGCTCATTGAGGCGAAGCAGCAGATTGATGAGCGCCAGTACCATCGCCACGACGTTGCCGCCCGCGTGAATCCATGAGATTGATAGATCGCGAATTCGCTGTATCGAGACGAAATCAATCAACCCGAAAACTGCTGCTGCCAACCCTGTTAAGACGCCCACAAGCAGCAGCCAGACAGAGACCTGCGCCCAGAAACCGTCCTGATTCGTCCAGAAAATAACGTCAGAGAGCAGTGCCAGCGAAAGCGATGCTATGGGAAAAGAGATGAGCATGGGATGAATGGGGTGTCCGGCGATGGCAGCCTTGCTCGGCACATCATCGGAATAAGCCATCTTAAAATCCTTTCATCCTCGTTTGTTGGGATCATACCATAGTTTATAAAGATTGAAATAAATATAGGGTGAGTGAAGCGATTGATTAAGGACATGTCGTTCAGACCGTGCTTTATGCTAGAATGTGAGTGTGCGTTTATGGGCGCATTTAGGAGAGGCGATGCCAGACCGTAAAGATCCGTCCACCGACCTGTCGCAATCCGTCGAGGATTTCATCAAAGCAGTTTACAGCCTGCAACAAGACGATGAACGGGTATCTACCAATGCGTTGAGCGCTGCATTAAATATCTCTGCACCGTCGGTGACGGATATGGCGCAGCGGTTAGTGACAGCAGGGTTGATCGACTATGAGCGCTATAAAGGTGTCGTGCTGACTTCGGCAGGACGCGCGATGGCGCTGAAGGTCATCCGTCGTCACCGCCTGATTGAATTGTATCTGGTACGTGAGTTAGGTTACGAACTGCGCGAGGTACATAAAGAGGCGGAACGGCTTGAACACGCGGTTTCAGATCGATTTGTCGAAGCGATTGCTCATAAAATGGGCGACCCTGACTTCGACCCGCATGGCGACCCGATTCCATCGGCAGATGGAAGGGTGATGCAGCGGCAGTTAATGCCCCTGTCGGAACTGCCTGAAAACGTAGGCGCGATGGTTTCGCAGCTTAAGACCAGCGGACCGGAGATGCTTCAGCACATTCTCGACAAAGGTTTCAAACTCGACTCGCACGTCGAGGTGCTTTCACGTGACCCATTTGAAGGTCCAATTACCACGCGGGTGGATGGGCAACAAAGTGTGGTTGGGCATAACGTTGCCGAGTGTATTCTGGTGGAGACAGCCACCAGCGAGCGAGAGGCAAAGAAGCGTTAATGATAAAGGGGCGACTTGCGAGTCGCCCCTGTCGTAATTCCCTAACCTCCGATTGTGACGACTGCCTGACTGGTGGCTTCCAGTCCTTCAGCGTTACGCGCCGTCAGCACGTAGGTCACGGTATCGGTTGCGCCTTCCGGTAAAGGCACCGAGACAGAACCGGAGAGCGGAAGCTGTACATAGGTAAGCCCCGGTTGATCTCCACTCAATACCTCCGAGATTTGCACCGTCGTCGCATCAGTCACACTCCACGTCAGATCAACGCTGCCACCCGGCTCGATGACGGCGGGGCTTGCGGTGAAGATCGTGATCTGCGGACCACCTTCGACGAAGGTTGGACCTTCATCAACCGCTTCTTCAGTCGCCTCTGGTGCCGTAGAACGCGGGGTTGGTACTGCGCCGCCGGGTGTGAAGGTGGGGGCGACAAGCGGTGTCGGCGTCAGCGTCGGCAGGTTCAGATTTCCTGATACCGGGATCACCAGTTCTTCGCTGTCGTAAATCGTGCCGTCCAGTACGTTGACCACGCTTAAACGCAGCCGAATCGATGCTTCGAGTACCGGTGTTACCGGTGCAACCGCGCCTGCACCTTCGGACGCCACATAGAGAGTCGAGCGCGGCAGTTCAACGTTGACCGTCTGGTCTTCACTCAGCACCTGTTCAAAAACCAGAGTGGTGAACGGGATGCGGTCGGTGACTTCCCAGCTTACTTCGACCCGTGCATTGCGCTGTGTGAGCGTGGCAGCTTCGACGTTGGTTGCCGTCGTCTCAAACGACGTAATGGTAGGTTCGCCAGCCGGTTCCGCATAAGGAATGACGAGGAACCGCTGATCAAGAATCGTATTGCCACTGAGAAGCGTCAGTCGGAACGTTGGCGGTGCGAAACTGAGCGGATCGAGTAAGGTGACTTCGCGTTCGCCGATTGGCAGCAGTGTTTCGTCTTCTTCCAGAACCGAAACCCACCCATTCTGACGCCAGTAATCCAGGGCGAGGCTTTGACCCTGACCGACATTGACGATATACCATGACACATTGGCGGTGACATCGCCCGCTTCAAGATCGGTCAGGGCGACAGATTCGAGATCGGACTCGAATAAGATAATCGCCGGAATGAAGGGGCTAGTTTGTGCGCTTACCACGCCAATTGCTGCCATCAACAAAATTGCAAGAATTATGATTCCGGCAATTCTGATTTTCATTCATGACTCCTTAGTTGCTAGTTGTTAATCCACGCTGTAAGTCTATAATATACCGATTATGGTTTTACCCACAAATTTAGACTCTTTTCGCAAAAGTGGAGTACAATAACAATTGTCGAACTCTAAAAGAAGTATTGATGCACTGTGAGGTCTTTAATGACAACGCTGCAAAAACTCATGCGTGCGATTGAAGAATTGAGCATTGAAGACCTTGATACCCTCCAAGAGTTCCTCGAATGGCGTCGTAATGAATTGCTGAATGCCGCCCCACCCGTAACCCACGATCCTAGCTCCGTTGGCATCGATGCGATATGTGCGGCGATCAAGCAAAATCGCAGTAACATGTCCAATGATCAAATCAAAGAGATCAAGTGGACAACCAGTATGCTTTACCTCAAAGAAGAGAGTAAAGCGCTGTTCGATTAAACCACTCTGAACCCTAAACAGCCTCTAGTGAACCTCGCCATTGTATAATGCTCCCTCGCTTGTTAAAATGGCGTGGGATTATTGAGTTGAAAATTCACAGATGAACGAGAAAACCGTACAGGTACTTGAACTGAATAAGATTCTGGATCGACTTGCCGGATTCACGACCTTTTCCGGCGGTGCTGATCTGGCGCGTGAACTATTCCCGACCACCGACCTCGAAGAAGCCCGGATGTGGCAGCGCGAAACCAGTGAAGCGCGAGAGATGTTTGCCAATCAGGTGAATATCTCGGTGGGGGGCGCTCATGACGTGCGCGATGCTGCGATGAATGCAACGCGCAGCATTATGATCGAGCCGAGCGTGTTTCTGGATATTCGCAACACGCTGCGCCGCGCGACCACGCTCAAGCGCACGATTGGCAGAATGAAAAGCCAGTACCCGATCCTCTCGGAACTGGTGAATGAGGCGGAAGAATGCACGCATTTGCAGGAAGAGATTGCGCGGATATTCGATGAGAATGCCGTCGTTAAGGACAGCGCAAGCCCGCAGCTTGCCATCATTCGGCGCGATTTGAAAGCCGCGTTTGACCGTCTGCAAACCAAGCTGCACCGCATGGTGACATCGTCTGCGAATCAGCCGATGCTGCAAGAGCCGTTGTATACGATGCGCAACGGACGTTACGTGATCCCGTTGAAAGCGGAACATAAGGGCAAGATTCCCGGCATCGTGCATGACTCTTCGGCAAGCGGGGCGACGCTTTTCATCGAGCCGCTGGAAACCCTCGAACTCAACAACCGATGGCGCGAACTGCAACTGGACGAAGAGAAGGAAGTCCGCCGCATCCTGCTTGCCCTGACCGATGAGGTAGGGCGCGAATCTGAGCGTATCGTGCGGACGGTGGAAGTGCTGGCATATCTCGATTTCGTACTGGCAAAAGCACGATATGCCGAGCATTTGAAAGCCGTCGAACCTGAATTACTCCCCTTCCAACCCCATCCAGACAACCCAGAACACCCCGGCAGCACGATTTATCTGCAAGGGGCACGTCATCCCCTGTTAGGCGACAATACGCCCAATGGCAACGTCGTGCCGATTGACGTGGAATTTGATCAGAATACATGGGTGTTGGTGGTCACCGGTCCAAACACGGGTGGTAAAACCGTGTCGCTGAAGACCGTCGGCTTGATGACGTTGATGGCACAGTGTGGACTGCATCTGCCCTGCGATAAAGCGCGGTTGACGGTGTTTGAAGGGGTATTTGCCGACATCGGCGATGAGCAGAGTATCGAGCAATCGCTCAGTACCTTCTCGTCGCACATGACCAACACTATTCACATTCTGCGGGAATGCAGCTCCCGTTCGCTGGTCTTGCTGGATGAACTTGGCGCAGGTACTGATCCGGCGGAAGGCTCGGCGCTGGCGCGGGCAATCCTCAACCATCTGCGTAACCGCAAGGTGACGACGATGGTGACGACGCATCATCCTGAGTTGAAGGTCTACAGCGTGGAAACACCGGGGGTGCGCAATGCCAGCGTCGAATTCGATCTGGAAACGCTTGCACCCACTTATCGTCTGGTCATCGGGCTGCCGGGACGTTCGAATGCACTGTCGATTGCCACTCGACTCGGCTTGAACCGCGACATCATCGAAGATGCCCGCAGCATGGTCACTACCGAAGATTTGGTCGCTGACGACCTGTTGGATGAAATCCACCGGACGCGCGAGGACATTCGCCGTCAGCAGGCACAAATCAGTGAAATGCGTGAAGAGATCGAGCGGGAACGCGCGGAATTACACGTCCGGCTGAACGAAGTCGAAGAGGAACGGCGCAACATTATCGCCGCTGGACGGCGCAGTATGCAGCAGGAATTGGACGAATTCCGCAAGGAACTCCGTCGTCTGCGGAATGACATGCGCAATGCGTCGCTGCCGCTGGAAAACCTACGGGCTATCCAGAATGCCGCCGACGAATTGGACAAGGTGACTCGCAAGCCTGTCGATGGGGCAGTAGAAATGCCGGAAGGCAGCGATTGGACGCCGCATCTCGGTGATGCCGTATGGCTGGAGTCGCTCAAAGCCGAAGGCACGATCATCGAACTGGAAAAAGAAGAGGCGATGGTGCAGATTGGCAACCTGAAGGTACGCGCCAATTTGCGAGACCTGAAGAAGCCAACCCGCGCCGAGCGC
>DATGQJ010000151.1:0-7813 GCA_035304265.1 Oceanobacillus sp. | reverse complement strand
CCGTTGCGGTGGGCGTAATCGAGCGCCTGCCCGATCTGCCGGAGCAGCGATTCGGTTTCAACGGGCGAAAGCGCCCCTTTGCGGATGCGGTCACTGAGCGTGCCGCCGTCAATCAAAGGCGAGACGAGATAGAGCGTGCCGTCTTCCTCGCCGTAATCGTAGACCGAGATGATGTGGGGATGCTGCAAGCGGGCAATCGTGCGGGCTTCCTGCTGGAATCGGGTGATGTAGCCATCGTCCTGTCCGGGGTGCGGTGGCAGCACTTTGATAGCAACGTGGCGGTCAATGTCCGCCTGATAGCCTTTGTAGACCGTTGCCATGCCGCCGCGTGCCAACAACTCGACGACCTGATATTTACCAAGTTTCCGCCCAATCCAAGCAGTCGTCACGAGTCCTCAATCCTGATGCTAACGCTACATCCACCTATAAATTAGAACGTACTTTACCGATACTCCGGATGTTTTTAAGCGAACGTTTATTGGATTTGTATATTTTATTATACAGCATAAGCCTTTTCCAGTTCACCGCGCAAGGCGAGGTAGCTCTGGTAGCGGCTGCGGCTGATGTCGCCCTTGTCCACCGCGCGGCGCACGGCACAGCCCGGCTCGTTGCGGTGGGTGCAGTTGGCGAAACGGCAGTCAGGCACGAGGTCGGCGATCTCGACAAAGTAAGCGTCGAGTTCTTCCGGCTCGATGTCCCACATCGTCAGGGTGCGCAGACCGGGGGTATCGGCGAGATAGCCGCCAATGTCCAGCTTGACCAACTCACTGTCGCGGGTGGTGTGGATGCCTTCCTGCGAGTAACGGCTGACATTCTTGACCGAACGTCCCAGCCCCGGCTGTATCTTGTTGAGCAGGCTGGTTTTGCCCACGCCGGAAGGTCCGGTGAAGACCGAGACCTTATCACGCAGCAGGTCACGCAGCGCGTCGATGCCCGTACCGTCAAGGGCGCTGGTGGCAAGCACCGGATAGCCGAGCTTCTCGTACAGTTCGAAGCGTTTACGCGCCTCGCCGTCTTTGTCGAGGTCGATCTTGTTCAGGACGATGCCGATGTTGTCGAGTTCGGCTTTCTCGCCGATGATCAGGAAGCGATCCAACATGCGCAGGCTCGGCTGTGGCTGCGCGGCAGCGAAGACGAACAATGCCTGATCGGGATTGGCGATGATGACATGCTCACGCTCCGGCGAACCAGCGCCTCGATTGCCTTCAGTACGCAATGCCCGCGATATGACGCTGGTGCGCTCGGCAACCTCTTCAACCGTGCCGGTGCCGTCTTCCAGTACGCTGATCTTGACGCGATCCCCAATGGCGGCAATATCGGACGACTTCGCTTCTTCGAGCAAGCGCCCGCGCAGACGGCACATATACACCTTGCCGTCACTGGCTTCCACCCAGAAGAAGCCACTTTGTTCCTTCACCACCAGACCGTCCAGATTCAAACGCGCCCTCCGTCGTTCACCTTACCTGCCGATTCTCCCTCCACGCAGTGGAGAGAGAGCATTGCTTCATTGTACACGAAATTACGTTCGCGCGTGCGGGTCGAGCGCGGTAGAATACGCAGTATTTCATGTGACCTGCAAGGAGATAGGATTTGATGTCCACCCGTGTGAAGCTCCTGCTATTGATTGTGATATGCCTGATTATCGCCGTGCCGCTGGCGATTGCGCAGGAAGAAACGCCGTCTGTGATGGAGCAGTTTGCCATGACAGCGACGGCGATTATCGAAGCGCGTACCACCACGCCAACCCCCACTCCCGAACCCACCGAAACGGTTGAAGTGACGGAAGCGGCAGCGCCCACCGAGGAAGCGACTATCGAGCCAACAGAAGCGGTGACCGAAGAACCGACTGAGGAAGCTACCGTTGAGGCTACGGAAGAAGCTACCGAAGAAGCGACGGTTGAGCCAACAGAGGAAGCTACCCCGGAAGCTACCGAAGAAGCCACTCCTGAACCGACAGACAGTGCAGCAGAAGTGCGCGGCGTTCCGCTAGGTGTACTGTTGTTTGGTGCGCTCTGCATCCTCATTATCGGAACCGTCGTGTTCTTGCGTGAAAACCCGCGCCTGATGGATGACGACGAGGAATAAGCTCGTCAGCCTCAGTGAAAAGCAATAACCAATGAAGGGGTGCTGCAATGTGCGCACCCCGATTTGGTTAATTTGTCCGAATATATTATTTGCCTCGCCCTCGAAATGTCTCTATACTCGCGACCATAATTAATGGCGCTTGTAAGGAATAGTATTCCGTGTTGGCAGCGCGTTCATTTTAAGAATTCAGCAGAAGCCTATTCTTCACGCCGTTTGTTGAAACGGGCGTGTTTCTGGTTCGGTTTCTTATCGGCTTGTCACCGAAAGGAGAAGTGATGGAAACCGAGGAAAGAGGTGGTTTTCTGCGTTCGGCGCGAGTGCTGATCATTGCGCTGGTCGTGATCATCATCGTGCCGGGATTGGCGCTGGTGGTGGCGGCAATCAGCCGTTCGGTTGCCCCGGCGGGAGACGAACCCGTCAACGTGCTGGTCAACAGCACCGACACCTGCGTCACCTGTCACGCCCGGACGACGCCGGGCATCGTCGAGCAGTATGGGCGCAGCACGATGGCATCCGCCAACATCACGTGCAGCAACTGCCATGAAGTGACTGCCGATTATCCGGGCGCAATCGCGCATGAGGGAACGTTCGTCCTCAACACCCCCACGACAGCAAAATGCCAGACCTGCCATCAGAGTGAAGTGGCGCAGTATTACCAGAGCCGTCATGGGTTGCCCGCTTACGTGGCAATGGTCGGCACGGACGATCTCTCGCCCGATTTGCTGGCAATGTACGAATCAATCCCCGAAGCGGCACTTGGTCCAAACCAGACTCGTCAGGCATTGTTCGACATCGAAGGTCCGGCGATCACGCGCTTTGCCTGTGAAGGCTGCCATAACATCGGCAGACCCGCGCCCGACGGTTCGGTGGGCGAATGCCAGCAGTGCCATCTGCGCCACGAGTTCAGTCTGGAACAGGCACGCAGACCGGAAACCTGCAATGCCTGCCACATCGGTCCCGATCATCCGCAGTGGGAAATTTATCAGGAATCGCCGCATGGAATCGCCTACGCGACGGGCGGCGAACACTGGAACTGGGACGCCGAGCCGGGAACGCTGACCGTGAGCGACTTCCCCGCCCCCACCTGCGCGACCTGCCACTTCAGCGGCTTCGGGGCAAGCGGCACGACCCACGACGCGGGAGACCGGCTGACGTGGTATCTGTTCGCGCCCATCAGCACGCGCCGTCCCACATGGCAGGACAACATGGTGCGGATGCAAAACGTGTGTCTGGAATGCCACAACCGCCAGTTCATCGATTCGTTCTATGAGGACGCCGACAGAGGTGTCGAGGCGATCAACGCATGGGTCGAACAGAGCAACGAAATGGTCGCCCCGCTGCGCGAAGCCGGAATCATGACGGACGCACCGTTCGATCAGCCGATTGACTTCACGCATTATGAACTGTGGCATCACTGGGGACGCACGGCGAAGTTCGGGATGTGGATGCAGGGTCCCGACTATACCCAGTGGCACGGTGCATACGAGATGGTGAGCGATCTGGTCGAACTGCGCGAGATGGTGATCGCCATGAGCGAGGAAGCCGGACTTGAGCTTCCAGCGCCGATTGCCACGCCCGAAGCTGAAGCTACCGAAAGCGCGGATGGAGACTAGAGCCATGAGCTATCTTGCGGCGGTGTTTCCGCCCGCCGAACGTTTGAACCGGCTGCCGCTGACACGCGACCAGTTGATGCTGTTGATGGCGGCGGTGAACGAGATTTTCCTGAGCGTGGACATCTATCTGGCGCATAACATCAACGGCACGCTGACCCGCGCAGAATGGATACCGATCATTTTTGGCGTGACGGCGGGGGTGCTTCTACTGCTGGCGGGGTTGATCGCGTTTCGCAATCGCTCGCTGGCAAGCGTTCTCGCCACGCTGGTGTTTCTCGGCAGCATCATCATCGGCGGATTGGGTATCTATTTCCACCTCTCGCGGACGCTGCTGTTAGAAGGGGTAGATCGTCCGGTGGTAGACGCGCTGGTCTGGGCACCACCGTTTCTGGGACCGCTGTTTTTCGCGTTGGTGGGCGTGTTGGGCATCAGCGCGGCGTGGATAGAAGCCCCTGCTGACAGCGGACGACTGCTGCTGCCCGGAAACCGCGCGGTGCAAATGCCCTACAGCAAAACCCGCGCCTATTTTCTGATCGTCAGCCTGTTCATCCTTGCGGCGACCATCAGCAGCGTGCTGGATCATGCGCGTTTCAATCTGGAGAATGCATGGGTGTGGCTGCCGACATTGGGCGGCATTTTCGGCGTTACCGTGGCGGTCATGCTAGGTGTGATCGCCCGTCCCTCACGCGAGGATATTTCGGTATACACGGCAGCGATGGTGCTGCTGATTCTGGTGGGGGTGGTTGGCTTCGTGCTGCACCTGAATACCAGCCTGATTCCGCGCGGGACGATTGTGGTGGAGCGGTTCGTGCGCGGCTCACCGCTGCTCGCGCCGCTGTTGTTTGCCAATGTGGGCTTGTTGGGCTTGCTGGTGCTGCTCGATCCGAGAGAGCGAGGATAAAACCGCCTGATCAAGACGAATAATGTAGGGACACGAAATTTCGTGTCCGCTTCCCTGAAATCAAGCAGAGGGTAGGGTGATGTGGTTTTGCACATAAAGGCGGAAATACTGTAGGGACAAGATATATCTTGTCCGCCGAATTTTAGGGGAACGGACAGGATGTATCCTGTCCCTACATCCTCCGTATTCAATAGGTAAAACGCATCATAGTGTCCACCACCTTAACGGGCACGACGGTATCACGTCCCTACGATCTCCATTTTTATTAGGAACCTGCATCATCCTGCCCCCAAGTAATCCGCCTTACTGGTCAAACGGCATGACCCTGAAATGGCAATCGTATCTCATCATGACATGACACTTGTCACTCTTAACATCTGTTAACCTATCCCTTGTAGGACAAGGTGTAGCATTGGGTATAATGAGGCAATCACCAAAGGAATTTGGAGAATAATCAACATGGCGCAGGCGACATGGGAAAAAGCTCCGTCCCTTGCAACCGAGAAAGCACAATCTGGTGGGGGACGCTGGAAGTTCATCGTCGGAATTATCCTGATTATCGGTGCTGTGGTTTACCTCGTGGTTTCTGGCACGATTGGCGGCGCACGTTTTTTCATCAGCGTGGATGATTTGATGAACAATCGTGAAGCGTATGCCGGACAATCGGTGCGCGTCACGGGCGCGGTGATCGGCGAAACCATCCGCTATGACAGCGAAAACCTGATCATTGAATTCACCGTCGCCAACATTCCTTCCGAAACCGAAGATATAGGGCTGGCGCTGCACATCGCTGCGAATGACCCGAATGCCACGCGAATGCCGGTCTACGTCGAAGGACAGGTGAAGCCGGAACTGCTTCAGCACGAAGCGCAAGCCATCATGACCGGCACGCTGGGCGAAGACGGCGTTTTCTACGTGACCGACTTGCAGACCAAATGCCCAAGCCGCTTCATCGAAAGCGAACCCGACCAATCCATTGCTGATCCGCAGGTGTAGTCCATGCTTGCCGAGATCGGTTTAGCCAGCGTTCTGCTGGCGTTTGCCGCTGCATTGTACGCAATCGGCGCGTCGGTCTATGGAGCGCGTCGGCACAGTGAGCGGCTCGTGCTCAGTGCGCGGAATGCGGCGCTGCTGACGTTTCCCTTGCTACTGGTCGCGTCTGCATCACTATTGGCGGCGTTACTCTCCGAACAGTACCAGATCGCGTACGTCTGGCAAGTGACCAACCCGACGACGCCGGACTTCTTTCGTTTCACGGCGTTATGGGGATCGCAGCAAGGGTCGCTGCTGTTCTGGTGTCTGATCATGAGCGGCTTTTCCTTCGCGGCGATTGCGCTCAACTGGCGCTCCAACCGCCGCCTGATGCCCTACGTGATCGCCTACACCATGGCAACGCTGGCGTTCTTCATTGGGCTGGTGGTGTTTCTGGAAAATCCCTTTGCACGATACTGGGTTATGCCGGATAACACCGTCGTCTCAACGGTGCTGATTCCGGCGAATGCTATTGCGCCTTCCCCTGCGCGGCTTGCGGCAACCGCGCGTGGTCTGAACCCACTGCTGCGGCACTTCGGCATGATCATTCACCCGCCGATGCTGTATCTCGGCTTCACAGGCTTCGTGATTCCGTTCGCGTTTGCAATGGCGGCACTGGCTTCCGGCGACCTGACCACCAACTGGATCAAGGCGACGCGGCGCTGGTCGCTGATCGCATGGCTGTTCCTCGCGTTGGGCTTGCTGCTCGGCGGGCGCTGGGCATATGACGTGCTCGGCTGGGGCGGTTACTGGGGCTGGGACCCGGTGGAAAACGCGGCGTTCATCCCGTGGTTGATTGGTACGGCGTTCATTCACAGTGTGATGATTCAAGAGAAGCGGGGCATGTTGAAAGTGTGGAACATGTTCCTCGTGATCTTCACCTTCTCCGCCGTGATCTTCGGCACGTTCGCCACACGCAGCGGCTTGATCGACAGCGTTCACAGCTTTGCGCAGAGCGAGATCGGGATGCCGATGTTCCTGTTCTGGGCGAGCGTTACCCTGATTTCGGTTGGGCTGATTTTGTGGCGCTGGAATCGGGGCGAACTGAAAGACGAACATGCCTTCGCTGGACTACTGAGCCGCGAAACTCTGTTCGTCCTCAATAACGTGGTCTTCGTTGCGCTGGCGCTGGCGATTTTCTGGGGCAGTTTCGGCGCACCGATTCTGTCCGAGCTATTCATGGGAACCGACATCACACTTGGCGCGGAATACTTCAATCTGGTGACACCGCCGCTTTTCCTCGTGATGTACATTCTGATGGGCGTTGCCCCGCTTTCGGCATGGGGCGCGACGACGGCGCGAAGTCTGGGCAAGTCGCTGGTCGTGCCGGTTGCGCTGACGATTGTGGCGCTGGCGTTGTTTGTCCTTACGGGAACGACGATGCCGGGGGCGCTGCTCGGCTACGACGTAGTGATGCTGGCGGGATTCGTCTCGCTGTATGAAATGTATCGCGGCGGCATGGCACGAAAGCGGGCAACGGGCGAAAACCTCGCAAAAGCCATGAGCGCGCTGTTCGGGCGCAACCGCCGTCGCTATGGCGGCTTCATCGTGCATCTGGGAATCACGGTGATCGGCATCGGCGTGATCGGCAGCACATTGTTTCAGGCAGAGACACAGCGCACCCTGCGCGTGGGCGAAAGCCTGCAACTGAACGGCTATACGATGACCTATAACGGAATCGCGCCGGGGCAGATTGCCGAAGACGGGCGCATCATGAATATCGCCACCGTGACGTTGAGCCGTGATGGGCAGGTGCTTGCTTCGGTGCGCCCACGCCACGACATCTACCCCACCGCCGAAGATCAAGACCCGATGATAATGCACATTGCAGGGGCACACAGCACGCTCGAAAACGACTTTTACGTGCTGCTCGCTGGATGGGAAGGCGACACGGCGACCTTCAAGGTGTATATCAACCCGCTGATCAATCTGGTGTGGTGGGGCGGCTTGATCCTGATTCTGGGGACGATCATCTCGGTGGGACCAAGTGAGACTTTGCCCGCACACGTGCGCCAGCGGGCGCTGGCGACGCGACGCGCGGGAGCGGTAGCGTGATGAACGTGATACTTAAACTGCAAAGGCGCAAAGGGGGTTCTTTGCTTCTTAGCAGCATCGTCCTGCTGTTGCTTGTGCTTGCCCTGCCCGCCTTCGCGCAAGAGGCGTTGGACGATGGCGTGGTGAC